>JBBIMX010000055.1:0-18385 GCA_037444165.1 Deltaproteobacteria bacterium
AAGATTTAAAGGTATATGAAAAACGC
Source organism: Deltaproteobacteria bacterium (assembly GCA_037444165.1). Lineage (GTDB taxonomy): Bacteria > Desulfobacterota > BSN033 > BSN033 > UBA1163 > CALIBK01. The sequence continues at coordinate 27 of JBBIMX010000055.1, forward strand.
TTTTGTTTCATCCTCCTCTCCTGTTGGAGGGAATCAAATAAAAAATATCACAATTTCCCCTCCCCTTCAAACCTTTTCCATCTTCAGATTGGCTCTCCATTGACGAAATGGTTCCGAATCAACTAAAATTATAAATTGAACTTGCTCTCATTGGGAATTGAAAAAATGTAGGGTCTGCTTCCCAAGCAGACCATTGAGGCTAATCGACAGGAACGGCCAGAATGACTAAAAGAAAGGAGCGCTTATGGATACCATCTCTATCATGCCCTGCCTCGATATGAAAGAGGGACGGGTGGTCAAAGGGGTTCACTTTGTTGATCTGCGGGATGCAGGCGATCCAGTGGAGCACGCCTCTTTTTATGAAAAAGAAGGAGCCGATGAGCTGGCGATGCTTGATATCGCAGCGACTCTTGAAAATCGTAAGACCCGTCTCCAATGGGTCAAGAATGTCTCTTCAGTCATCCATATTCCACTCACTGTAGGAGGCGGAATCTCAGATCTAAAAGATATCGAACTAATCCTTTCAGCGGGGGCACAGAAGGTCTCAATGAACAGCGCCGCAGTGAAACAACCCGATTTAATCCGCAAAGCTTCAAAGGCCTTCGGGAGAGAGAGGATCACCATTGCCATCGATGTGAGAAGGAATCCAAACATGCCTTCAGGGTTTGAGGTGGTCATCGCAGGAGGCACCCAGCCCATGGGCAAAGATGCGGTCTTATGGGCCAAAGAATGTGAGGATTTAGGGGCTGGAATCCTTCTCCCTACCAGCATGGATGGAGATGGAACTCAGGAAGGCTACGATCTCGACCTGTTAAAAGCGATTTCGAGCGCGGTGAGTCTCCCCGTCGTGGCCTCGGGAGGAGCTGGAAAACTTGACCATTTCTATGAAGCTGTCGCTCTGGGAGGAGCAAAGATTCTTTTAGCTGCTTCTGTCTTTCATTTCAGAACTCTAAGGATTCAAGAGGTAAAAGAATATCTTAAAAGAAAGGGACTAAATGTGAAAGAAAGGAAATCTGTAGAGGAGAAATAATATGGATAGAGAAACGTTTCAGTCTATGATGAAAGCGTTTGGGTTGAAAGCGGACGAGTCTCATCTTGAGGAGCTTTTTATTTATGTTCAAAAAATATGGCCAACTTTAAACCGCATCCATGAATTAGATTTGACCGATCTTGAACCCTTTATGCCCTCTTACCCCGGTAAGGAGTAAATTTAGTTGAATTCGAAACCTCTCTACTTTTTTAGCGTTTCAGAACTCTCCCATCTCATCCAAAAAAAGGAGATCTCCCCTGTCGAAGTCGTCGAGGCCCATATTTCGAGAATTGAATCTCTGGAACCCAAACTCAACTCTTTCATCACCCTCCTCCCTGAGCAAGCCCGGGACAATGCCAGAGAGGCAGAAAAAGAGATTCTAAAAGGGAAATATCGAGGTCCCCTTCATGGGATTCCTTTTGGACTGAAGGACCTTTACTATGTGAAAGGAATCCGAAACACATCCGGATCAAAACTCTATGACCACTTTATTCCCCAATATGACAGCACGGTTGCCTTTAAATTGAAAGAGGCCGGGGCCATTCTTTTAGGGAAACTCAATCTTCATCCCTTCGCCTATGGAACAACGGGAGAGAACGAAGAATATGGACATATGCACAATCCCTGGAACCTTCATCTCATTGCCGGGGGTTCAAGCGGAGGAAATGGATCTTCAGTTGCCTCAGGAGAATGTCCATTTGCAATGGGCAGTGATACGGGAGGGTCCATTCGAATCCCCGCTTCTCTTTGCGGAATTGTGGGCCTCAAACCGACCTATGGTCGAGTCAGCCGTTACGGGATAGTCCCTCTTGCCTGGAGTCAGGATCACGGGGGTCCCATGGCTCGTACAGTGGAAGATTGCGCTCTTATTATGAATATAGTTTCTGGATACGACCCCCATGATCCTACCTCCGCCCATCTCCCGGTTCCTGATTATACCGAGGTGCTCAAAAAAGAGATAAAAGGGATTCGTCTGGGGGTGATTAAAGAAGCCCTTGAGCTTCCCATCGAATCCTACGTGAAAGAGTCTTTCTGGAAGGCAGTAGATCAACTGACCGATCTCGAAGCTATCATCTCAGAAGTTTCCTTTCCTATCTATCATTATGGTTCTTCGATTGCAAGTGTGATCCAGATGGCTGAAGCAACGGCTTACTATAGCGAACTCATCCGAAAGCATGGAGCGCAAATCTTTCCCCCTGTCCAACTCCGCCTTGAATCAGGAATCTTTATTTCGGCTACAGACTATATTCAGGCAGAGAGAGCACGGGCACTCTTCTATCGCCAAAGTCTCGAACTCTTTAAAACGGTCGATCTTCTTCTTACTCCTACGCTTCCCACTACGGCCTTTCCTATCGGAACCACTTCGGTGAAAATAGGAGAAAAAAAATTAAATGTTGTCTCCCTTCTTACCCAATTTACTCGCCCTTTTAACCTCAATGGATTCCCAGCCCTTACCCTACCCTGTGGTTTTTCTGAGAATCAACTCCCTATCGGCCTCCAAATCATTGGACGCCCGTTTGATGAGGAGACTGTCCTTCGGGCCGCTTATGCCTATCAACAGTCCACAGATTGGCACCTTAAAAGACCTCCCCTTTAAAAATACTCACCCCCTCTCTTTAGGGTCGGCTTTCCAAGGAAGACCCTTATTCTGATTTGAGTCTTTCCGAAAGGCGACTAAATCTCAATTGAGGCTTATTGTTCTTGATGGCTATGGCTAAAGCTTTCTTCGTCCCGATTAATACCACAAGTTTTTTGGCTCGCGTAATAGCGGTATAGATCAAATTCCTCTGAAGAAGGACATAGTGTTGAGTACTGATCGGGAGGATGACGGCGGGGTACTCACTCCCCTGCGATTTATGAACAGAGATGGCATAGGCTAAAACGATCTCATCAAGTTCGGAGGGGTCATAAGGAATGGGTCTCCCATCAAAATCAATGACGATCTCTCCGGATTCCAGGTCGATCGTTGAAACCCAGCCAATATCCCCATTAAAGACCTCCTTGTCGTAATTATTGACAATCTGCATCACCTTATCCCCCAGTCGGAAGATTCGACTCCCATGGGTGAGACTTCGGGATTCAGGATTCAGTCTCTTTTGAAGCTCAAGATTTAAGTGACTTACCCCAAGAATCCCCTTATGCATGGGGGTGATCACCTGAATATCTTTCACAGGATGAAAACCGAAGGATTTAGGAATTCTCTCCGAGCAGAGGGATAAAATTTTCTCCTGGATCTTCTCAGGCTCTTCTTCTTCGATAAAATAAAAATCTTGAGATCCCTTTTTTTCCTCTTTTTTTAAAATGGGAAATAATCCCTGATTGACCCGGTGGGCATTGACCACAATCATACTCTCCTGAGCCTGACGAAAAATCTCTGTAAGTCTCACGACCCTAAAGGCGCCTGAATCGATGAGATCCTTCAATACATTTCCGGGTCCAACAGAAGGAAGCTGGTCTACGTCACCCACCAGGATCAGATGAGCATGGAGAGGGATGGCTTTAAGAAGATGATACATCAGAAGGATATCCATCATGGAGGTTTCATCAATAATGACCGCATCGGCTTCCAAAGGATGATTCTCATCCCTCTTAAATCCCCCTTTTTGAGGAGAAAATTCAAGCATTCGATGGATCGTTTTGGCTTCCTCCTGGGTGGCTTCGGTCATTCTTTTGGCGGCCCTGCCCGTAGGAGCAGCAAGCAAGATTTTTAATTTCAACTGTTGAAAGATCCTTAGGATGGCTGTAATGAGGGTCGTCTTTCCTGTACCCGGTCCTCCGGTAATGATCAGTACCTTTGAGTTCGCCGCCAGAAGAACAGCCTCCTTCTGCTTCTCAGCCAGTTTGATACTCAATTTCTTCTCAACCCAATCGATCGCCTTTTCCGGATGAATCGCTCTGAGGGGTGAAAGAGAATCTCTCAACGCTTCTAATTTTTGTGCTATCCCCTTCTCGGCTACATAAAAAGGGGTCAAATAGACAGCCCGAGAGCTCTTCTCTCCATCAAGATCTTCAATAATAATATCCTTTTCTTGAGAAAGTTCAGCGATGGCTTTCTTGATTATTTCTGGATCTACCTTTAGGATCTCTTGGGTTTTTTTGACTAATTCTCTTTCAGGATAATAGACATGTCCGTCTTCGATTAAGCGGCTCAGCGCATAAACCACCCCTGCCTTTACCCGCATAAGGGAGTTTGGGGCGATCCCCAGGTTCTGGGCGATTCGATCCGCAGTAAGAAAGCCAATTCCATGGATGTCCTGCGCCAAACGATATGGATTCTCCCTGACCATCTCGATCGAGCGGCTTCCATACTGTTTGTAGATTTTTGCAGAGTAAGTGGCGCTGACTCCATGGCCCTGAAGAAAGATCATGATTTCCTTGATCTCTTTCTGCTCCTTCCAGGCCCGGCTGATTATTCCGATTCTCTTTGGTCCAATCCCATCCACTTCGGAGAGCCTTTCGGGTGTGTCCTCGATGATATTTAGAGTTTCAAGGCCAAACTTTCGAACGATTCTTTCCGCCATGATGGGACCGATCCCTTTGATCAAGCCAGAACCAAGGTATTTCTCTATTCCTCGCACGGTTGCAGGAACGGTAATCTCGTAATGATCCACCTGAAACTGCTCTCCAAATCTTTTGTTCCGGACCCACTGACCGGTGAGTTTTAAAGATTCTCCTGGATGGATCCCGGGCATCTTTCCCACCACAGTGGTAAGCCCCCTCTTAGTCTTTTCCTGAAGTTTGGCCACAACAAACCCACTCTCTTCATCAAAGTAGGTAATTCTCTCAATATATCCATCAATGGTAGTCATCATAAAAACTTTAAAAAAATTTTCCTAACGTGTCAAAACTAATTATAAAAAAACAGGGTCACAAATGACCCTGTTTTTGCGTCATCCTATTTTTACTTTGAATTGTTAACCCCACACTGAAGGATGGAGATAAATTTAAGCCCGACAGGAGTATTTCCGAAACCCATAGAACGCGGATGGATTGAATATAAATATGTTCTACGAATCCATCCATCGTAGAAACGGGTTTCTGATTAAAACAAACCAAAGTAACAATTTCTATAGACCATTTAAGGTAGCCGCACTTCCGACCGAGTCGGATCCGCCTCTGGCGGAATGGGTTTCTCCAATACCCCCCTCGGGCTTATTCCCCACTTTTGGGTGAGGGATACCTTGAATTGAATTTTTACTATGGACAGGACACAGGAGCCCCACATTCCACACATTCGACATTCTTCCATGGGATCGCTCCATACCCATGAGTTCCACCTTGGTTTTCTACCATTGCTTTTAGCCAATCCATGAAAGGGACACCTCCAGAGTCTTCTTCATAAAATTCTGGATAAGCCAAAATTGTATGGGAGGTCCCGGCAGCAATATAGTATCTATAATTCTTTGCTTCTGCAGCCGTATAGGCATTTTCTAACATCCCCTCATGCCAGTCACACCAGACTTCTTGTGGAATGGATAGCCATTTTGTTGGGTCATAAATATTAATCATGATATTATAAAAGGCTACCTGAGTAGCATCCCAAGCCGTGGTATACTGACCGATTTTTCGATGACGATAATATTGACCAATCATTTTATACATCTCTCCAATAGTGTATTCTGAAAAAGGCCTCTCAAAACCAGGAATCCAGGCAGGTAAGTTCTGGGAAAAACCCCAATTGTGGATCTGAGTGTTATGAAAAAATTCAGTGACCACTCCAAAACCCGCATCTCCTAACATGCTCACCATAGATTTAGGATAGGCTTCTTGAAGATATGGGAATCCCAAGAGTGCCCCATAACTTCCGGCACTCGATCCTGTAACAAGGATTTTATGGGGTTTCTTAAAATTTTCGGTAATCCATTTTAAGACTACCAAGAAATTATCGAACCCACGATGGTGGATGGTATACGGACCATCACCATAATATCCAGGATAAATTTTTTCTGTGCTTCCCCAGTGGATGTCTCCAGTGCAATAAGGAACGAAGACAAAATTCCACTCTTTAAAGGGATTGGCTGGATTCTTCAGATCGAAAATTCCCCCTGCTAGACTTAATAATTCAGCACTCTCATCGACTATCCTGGTATACGTAGGAAAATAGATACAATTCATCGTATCCCAGCAGGCTCCTCCTCCATCAAAAAAGACAAGAAGATTATTGACCGATCCCTTTTTTACAAAAAACTTAAACGTGGGATCTGTCCCAGGATACCCTGAACAAGTTGGATTGAGATCTCTTCCCATATAGTGTATTGGGCCTGGAGTAATTTCTATCCACTCTGGGGGTAGTTTGGGCAAGAAGGGCTTCGATTTGGGATTGCCTGCCAGAGCCGTTGAAGCTGTAAATAGGATTAATATAATTATGATCATCAACCTCATAAAATATCTATGTCTCATAAATGGCCTCCTTTCTATAGAAATTTTAATTATTTTTATAGGGCCTCCTTTTTAATTTTTTTTCACTTTTTATGGATTGGAATCTAATATTATTCTCATCCCACTGCAGTCCAATTTTGAGTTCCTATAAACAAAAACTCTAAATATTTTTATAAAAATTAAACTTAATCGTCAAGAAAAAAATTAGGAAGCAAATCGGGAATTTTGTATAAATTTTTTCCACTTTTAGGGGAATTTATCGAAATTAAAAGATAAATTTAACTCGGTCTTATCTCTTATTTTCTTCCAAAAAGAACCTGATGGATCTCGGAAGAGATAGGTGGGCAACCTCTAATGAAAACGCCTCTATCTTTCAAATTGGAAGTGCAATTTCCGATCAGGATGGTTCCTTTCGGGCAAGAATCCACATATTTCCCAACTCCTATATGAATCTTTTGATCGCTCAGACGATATTCATCCAGTTCTCGATAATACTTCTGAAGAAATATTAGAAGGGTCGAAAGACAGGCACTACAAGCCCCTTTGTCATACACCACTACATCTGGAAAGGCAATAGAGAGGGTAGCAGGAGGAGGCTCAAAGGGTGTGGCCCACTTTAGATAATTCTTCGGTTCAACGGTGATTCTTTTGAGACGAATTTCTCCCAAACCTTTTAAATAAGCCAGTTTTAGGTGAGGGATACAGCTTGGTGTGAATCCCATCAACCTCGATGCGATCGAATCGGCAGAAAGGGCATTCTCTCCCACAATCACCAATCCCATTGGCTTGGGCTTTCCATAAGCAGGGCCCATCCCCTCCATTCCAACCGTCCCATCAATCACAGAAAGATGAGGCTTCAAAACCAATGCCATTTCAGAGATTGCCATATCGAGGGTCTTATAATTTTGATTAACCTCTTGATCTGGAGAGAGATGGTGTAACCTCGCTTTCTCCCTCCTCCATAAAAGTCCCTTCATATTTTTAAGGCTCAGCGTCACTCGGGTATGCATATGAGTCTTCATTACAGGAACGGAAATGATAAAATCCATTTTTTTTAGTATGGAAGAGACTTTTATTTTTTTAAGAAGGATTCCCAGGGGAATGTCCAATTCCATGGGATCCAGACGGTCCAGATCTAAAAGCTTCACTCTCTTCTCTTCGGCTACTTTTTTTAATCCTGTCTTCTCAAACGCCTCTTTCGCATCGACTCCGAAAATGCAACTCTCCCCGATAATAATCTCTCTGGCTTTTTGCTCTTTTAGGTGATCAACAAGAGCCGAGACGACTAAAGGATGAGTTGTGATCCCCTGTCCTGGCAGAGCTATCCGACCCGCATTGGGTTTAATCAAAACCCTTTTCCCTTTTAGATCGGATAGAGGATAATTAGAGAGAGCCTCTCTTGTAATAAGATAAGGGTTACTTCCCTTCGAAATCAAAACATGACTTTTACCCATTTAGATTCCCTTTTTATAAATCCATTTTTTGTCTAAAAAGATGAGAATCGTTCCTATAATAGCAACAAGATCCAGAATCCAGAGAGGTGTGATCCAAAGAATACCCATTCCGAAAAGAAGGACTCTTCCTATTGGATTTAGAGTTCTTCGGAACTGTCCGATGAAGCCTCCACTGAGCATCACCATGGCCATGGTCGTCCGAAGGATACAGAGGCTCGTAGAAACGAGGTTTCCGCCCAAAAGCAGCAAGGAATAGTCATAAATAAAAATGAATGGAAGCAAAAACGCTGCATAACTGAGACGAAGACTATATCGAGCCGTCTCCATCCAATTGGCCTCTGCCAGACCCGAGGCAATATAGACCGCTCCACATACCGGAGGGGTAATGGCTGAAAGGATAGCGTAATAGAAGATAAAGAGATGGGCAGCCAGGGGATGGATACCCAGCTTGATCAGAACCGGTGCGGCAACAATGGCAGCCATGATGTAAGACGCGGTCGTTGGAACTTCCATCCCCAGGACGATGCAGGTGATCATGGTGAAGAGAAGGGTCAAAAATAGGCTTCCTCCACTCAAATCCACAATAAAGGTTGAAATTTTCACTCCCAGACCGGTGTAAGAAAGAATCGCTATGATGATCTGGGCACAGGCACAGATGCTTGCAATCATAGCGATCTGAGAGCCACTTTCCTCAATCGCTCTTTTGATTTTTTGTAAAAAATTTCGGTCGAATTTCCACTCCGCAGTAAAAAAAGCAAAAGGGAAGGTGCATAGCACAGCCCAGAAGGCTGAATATTGAGGGGTGAACATTCTGACCAGAAGAGAGAGAAGGACGATAAAAGGAATAACAAAAAAGGCGCTTGCCCTTATCGTTTCTCGCCAGGAGGGGAGCTCCTCTGGATCGAGACCTCTTAGACCATCTCTCATCGCAAAGAAGTGAATTCCAACCCAGCAAGTAAAGTAATAAAGAATGGCAGGGATAGCTGCAGAGATTGCAATTTTAAGATAGGGAGTTTCGGTGAGCTCTGCCATGATGAAGGCTCCGGCTCCCATAATAGGAGGCATGATCTGCCCACCCGTAGAAGCCACCGCTTCAACCGCCGCTGCAAAAGGGGGGCGAAAACCCAGCTTCTTCATCATGGGAATGGTAAAAGCTCCTGTGGTCACTACATTGGCAGAAGCACTTCCAGAAATCGTTCCAAACATGGCGCTTCCTATGGTGGCTACCTTCGCAGGACCACCTTTTAATCTTCCGGCAAGACGCACAGAAATCTTCCGAAATCCTATTTCCCCACCTGTAGAGCCCATGAATGCCCCTAATATAACAAAAATGGCAATGATATTGGCCGAAATACCTGTCAGCTGTCCCCAGATTCCACCTGTCGTGAGATAGAGCATTCCAGATATCTGGGAGAGATCATACTTGATGTGTCCAAAAAAACCCGGGATATGATGGCCAAAGATGGCATAAAGAAGGAATAGAAGGGCAATCGTTGGAAGGACCGGTTTGATCATCCGACGTGCCGATTCCAAGACAATCAGGACCATCAGAAATCCCATCAAGGTCTGAAGGTGATTTTTGACAAGTCCATACTGTTCGAGAATTCCCCTAAAATCAATGATGATATATAGGCAGAGGGATAGCCCCAGAGCAGAAATCAAGAGATTCAAAAAAAGGGCGGGCTTATTTCTCTCACCATTCCCTCTTAAAAAAACAAGGGGAATGACCAGGCCCAAGTGGATGGCCCTTTCAATCAGATTAGGAATAAAGGCATAAACAGGCAAAATAAGGGAGAACAGGGTAAGAAGGCAGGAGAAGAGAAAAATAACTCTTAATAGAATTCTTTCTACTTCTTTCATCCTTCTCGCCCGTCCATCCCTTCTCGATCTTTTCCATCAGAAATGAAGAAGATTCTTTTTATAAATTTTTATCTCATCGATTGGGGGATCTCGACTCCTATCTCCCGATAATATTTAAGTGCACCTGGATGGACCTTGGCGACCCCGTATTTTATTCCCTTTATATCAATGCCCTTCCCTATCGCAATGGATTCGGCAATGATCTTCTTATTCTCCCAGAAGGCCTTTGTGATCTTATAAGCGATCTCCTCAGGAAGATCTTCGGTGGTGTAGGTAAGCACAGGAGAGGCAACCGTTCTTACATCATAATCGACACCCTTATAAATCCCTGCTGGAATGAGGGTAAGAGAATAGGTAGGGTCGATCTCCGAAAGCTTCTTAAACTCTTCCTCTCCGATTTCGAGAAGTCGAATGGGGGTGGTAGCTGTAATTTCTGTAACCATCGGTGTGGGATATGGACTTCCAGTCGTGAAGCCTACGGCTCTTCGATTAACCACGGCATCCACACCTTCCTTAAGATCCACCGCAGGAAGATCCACTTTCCCTTCTAACCCATAAATCTTGAGAATCAACTTGGTCAATCGCTCGGTTGAAGTTCCAATCCCCCCGGCAATGTATCGCTTCCCCTGAAGATCCTGGATCTTTTTGACCCCGCTATCCTCTCTGACAACGAAATGGAGTGTGACCCCTGGAATCGGCCAGAGGGTACGGATCCGTTCGTAACCTCCTTCTTCAAAGGGTTTTACCTTTTTGAGGGCCTGGACAATGAGGTCGGAAGTGGACGTGAAGATGAAATGGCTTCTTGTTCTTGCCTCTTTCACATTCGCCACCGATCCGAGACTCTCCTCCACGGAGACTTCGATTCCGGGAACCGTCATCATCGCCTTTGCCATCCCCATCGCAAGAGCATAATAAGATGTCCCAGCTCTTGCCGATTTAACGACAAGACGAGTTTGAGAGAAACCTTCGTTGACCCCGAAAAGAGTCAAAGCCAGTATTAGGATTGCTAACAAAAACGTTCTCTTCATCTTTCTCCTCCTCGTATAATATGTGGGAAAAAATTTAACCAATATTCCTTTATAGTGTCAACATTCAATAGTTTGGTATCCTTCATTTCTAAAAGAGGAATAATGAAAAATAAGTGAGAGGCACTAAATCCATATCTTTAAAGTTAGGGGTTGGATTTGAAAAGGATTAAAGAAATCGGATAGCGTTGGAGTAGCCTTAGGTTATTTAGAATCCTGCGATCGAATTGTCTTTAAGGCCTCCTCAATCTCATTAAGAATCGTTGGATCATCAATGGTGGAAGGAACTGTATAGCTCTCCCCATCGGCAATCTTCCGGATCGTCCCTCTTAAAATTTTACCAGATCGTGTCTTCGGTAATCGAGGAACAATGACCACCTCTTTAAAACTGGCTACTGCCCCAATTTGATCCCTTACCATCTGAACGAGTTCCTTTTTAATCTCTTCATGATCTCTTTGAGCAGTCGATTTTAAAACCACCAATCCTAAAGGGAGCTGTCCTTTAAATTCATCCTTCCTCCCCACCACCGCACACTCGGCCACATCCGGATGCTTCGCAATGACCTCCTCCATCGCTCCCGTAGAGAGTCGGTGTCCTGCGACGTTAATGACATCATCCACTCTTCCCATGATATAGACATATCCCTCTTCGTCAATATAACCCCCATCGCCAGTAAAATAATATCCTGGAAACATATCTAAATAAGTCTGTTTATATTTCTCGTCTTCCTGCCATAAGGTTAACAAAGTCCCCGGGGGAAGAGGGAGTTTGATCGCCACGATCCCTTCTTCTCCAGGAGGAAGAATCCTCCCATTAGCATCCAAAATGTGAACCTCGTATCCCGGCATCGGTTTGGTTGGAGATCCTGCTTTAATCGGAAGAGGATTCAATCCCATACAGTTTCCCACGATGGCCCACCCTGTCTCGGTTTGCCACCAATGATCAACCACAGGTCTGTTTAATAATCGACTTGCCCAAAAATAGGTGTCAGGGTCAAGTCGCTCTCCTGCCAGAAAGAGATATTTGAATTGAGAAAGATCATATTGATTTAAGAGCTTACCGTCTGGATCTTCTCTTTTGATAGCCCTGATCGCAGTGGGGGCTGTAAAGAGGACACTTACCTTATGTTCTGAAATCACCCTCCAGAAGGCACCTGCATCAGGAGTCCCTACGGGTTTCCCCTCATAAACCAGAGTAGTACACCCATATAGAAGGGGTCCATAAACAATATAAGAATGGCCGACCACCCAACCGACATCCGATGCAGCCCAAAATACCTCTCCAGGCTCGGCTCCGTAGAGATATCTCATAGTCCATTTTAAAGCAACCGCATGACCTCCATTGTCTCGAACCACTCCTTTGGGTTTTCCAGTCGTTCCAGAGGTATAGAGGATATAGAGGGGGTCTGTAGAAGAAACGGAAACACAATCCACGGTTGGTGCATGGGCAATCTCTTTTTCCCAATCAAAATCTCTTCCCTGGATTAAAGTTCCCTTGAACTGGTCCCGTTGATAGAGGATGCATTTCTCAGGTTTATGAGTCGAGAGCTCGATGGCTCTGTCCAAAAGAGGTTTATAGGGAATGAGTTTTTTCCCTTCTATACCGCAGGATGCAGAGACTACCAGTTTCGGTTTGGCATCATCAATTCGAATGGCCAATTCGTTTGGAGCAAATCCTCCAAAAACAACGGAGTGAATAGCTCCTATTCTGGCACAAGCAAGCATGGCTATTAAAGTTTCAGGAATCATCGGCATATAGATGATCACTCGATCTCCTTTTTCGACACCAAAAGAACGAAGTACTCCGGCAAATTTTGAAACGAGATTCAAGAGTTCCTGATAAGTGATTTTCTTAATTTGATTTGTCACAGGGCTATCGTAGATGATGGCGAACTGGTTTCCTCTTCCTGAAAGGACATGATAATCAAGGGCGTTATAGCAAGTATTTAACTGTCCACCTGTAAACCATCGATAAAAAGGTTTTTGGGAATCATCAAGAACCTTCTGGTAGGATTTATACCAATGGATTTCCTGAGCTGCCCTTCCCCAGAACCCCTCTGGATCCCGAATCGATTCTTCGTAGATCTTTTGATACGCATCACCCATCTCGTTCCTCCTTTTTTATATATTCGATAACATAATTTAAACATTCAAATCAAACGAATGAGGAATAAGCCAGATGGGGGTAGTGGGGAAATCCATTCGGCCAGAAGCGGATCCGACTCGGTCAGAAGTGCAGTTACCGCATTCTATAGGTTTCGGAAATGATCCTGTTAGGTTAAAATTATTTTCACCCTTTCGGTGAGGGATTACTCCCCTCTTAAAAATTCACTTGAGAATTGATGAATTTTTTGATATATATTCTACCCATTATGAGGACAAATCTTGCAAAAAAGGTTCTTGAAGGGGATATTCGAGCTGCGTCTCGGTTAATGAGAGATATTGATGATCGTATCCCTTCTGCCCTCGCCGAATTAAAAGAACTCTATCCAAAAACTGGCCGAGCTTATATTATCGGGATCACCGGTCCTCCGGGCTCTGGTAAATCTACCATTGTGGACAAGATGGTTGAGATCTTTCGAAAAGAAGGAAAAACGGTAGGCATTGTAGCAGTGGATCCCACCAGTCCTTTTACCGGGGGTGCCATTCTTGGAGATCGGATCCGAATGCAGCGCCATGCAACCGATGAGGGTGTCTTCATTCGATCCTTAGCCACACGGGGAAGCCTGGGAGGACTTTCTCGTTCAACGCAGGATATCATCCATGTGATGGATGCGATGGGAAAAGATATCATCATAGTGGAAACCGTTGGAGTGGGTCAGGATGAAATTGAGATAGTCCATACCGCTCATACCTCAATTGTCGTTCTCGTCCCAGGATTGGGAGATGATATTCAGGCCATTAAAGCTGGGATTATTGAGATCGGGGATATCTTTGTCATCAATAAGTGTGAACGGGAAGGTGCCGATAAGATGGAACGGGATCTTCGACTGGTTCTCGAGATGGGGAGAAAGAGAGAGGATGGATGGGATCCTCCAATTTTTAAAACAGAGGCTATTCTGGGAAAAGGGATTTTCGAACTGGTTTATGGAATTTATCGTCATAAGCAAGCCTTGGAACAGGGTCAGGGGATGAAAAAGAAATTGAAGGAAAGAACCATGAAAACTTTTTTGGAGGTTCTGGAATCGGAAGTAATGCATCATTTTATCGAAAAATTAGAAAAAAAGGGGCAATTGGAGGCGATTGTCCAGGAATTGATGAATCGCAATATCGATCCCTATTCAGTAGCGGAAAAGATTATGGCTGAATCTTTAAAAGAGGGATAACAAAATAAAAAGGGGGGAACGAATGAGATCCATTGAGGCGATACGAAAGGAACTCGAGAAGAGGCGGGCTGAGGCCTTATTGGGAGGAGGGCCAGAGAAGATTGAAAAACAGCATAAGGAGGGTAAACTCACGGCTCGTGAACGTCTGGATCTCCTTCTCGATAAAGGGAGTTTCGTCGAACTTGACCAATTTGTGACCCATCGTTGCCATGATTTTGGAATGGAGAAGAGGAAATTCTGGGGTGATGGAGTCGTCACCGGTTACGGAAGGATCGATGGACGCCTGGTCTATGTGTTCTCACAAGACTTCACGGTATTTGGGGGAGCCCTGGGAATGGCTTTTGCCGAAAAAATTTGTAAGATCATGGATCTTGCGATGAAAACCGGGGCACCGGTCATTGGCCTCAATGATTCGGGTGGAGCAAGAATCCAAGAAGGGGTCGAAAGCCTTGCTGGTTATGCCTATATCTTTTTAAGAAATGTCCTTGCTTCTGGAGTCATTCCACAGATTTCGGCCATCATGGGTCCTTGTGCGGGGGGAGCTGTCTATTCTCCAGCCATGACCGATTTTATTATTATGACCAAACAAACCAGCTATATGCATATTACAGGTCCTGATGTGATCCGAGCCGCCTTAAAGAAAACAGAAACGGCTGATGGAAGACCCATTACCTCCGAGCTTCTCGGTGGCTCAAAAGTCCATATGGAAAAGAGTGGGGTTGCTCATTTCGCAGGCGAGAATGATGAAGATACCATTCGAATTATCAAAGAGCTTCTCGCTTTTTTGCCTCAGAATAATAGAGAAAAACCGCCCATTATTCCTTGCACCGATGATCCTCGTCGAATGGATGAATCCTTAAAAACGGTTATTCCTGAGGATTCCAAAAAAGCCTACGACATGAAAAAGATCATATTGAGTGTGGTTGATCACGGATATTTCCTTGAAGTCCAGAAGGATTGGGCAAAGAACATCGTCGTGGGATTTGCCCGGTTTAATGGAATGCCTGTGGGGATTGTAGCCAATCAACCCAACTGGTTGGCAGGTGCTTTAGATCCAGATTCTTCTGTGAAGGCAGCTCGTTTCGTTCGATTCTGTGACTGCTTTAACCTTCCCATTGTCACTTTTGTAGACGTTCCGGGTTTCTTACCAGGAATCGATATGGAAGAGCGAGGCATCATCCGACATGGCGCAAAACTCCTCTATGCCTTTTGCGAAGCCACCGTTCCAAAAGTCACCGTGATCACCCGGAAGGGTTATGGGGGGGCTTATGACGTCATGTCAAGCAAACACATTCGTGGAGATATCAACTATTGTTATCCAAATGCAGAAATTGCGGTGATGGGAGCAGAAGGAGCGGTCAACATCATCTTCCGAAATGAGATTAAAGAGGCTGAGAACCCTGAAGAAACAAGACAGCGTCTGGTAGAAGAATATCAGATGAAATTTGCCAGCCCCTATAAGGCTGCTGAATTGGGATATGTGGATGAGATCATAGAGCCTGAAGAAACTCGGCCAAAAATCATACAGGCCCTCGAAATACTGAAAACAAAGGTAGATACGAATCCATGGCGAAAACACGGAAATATACCCCTGTAATTAAAACGGTAAGTCGTAAAGTGTAATGGGTGAGTGGAATTTTTTTCTTTTCTTACCCCTCACTCCTTACGACTTACGGAGATTGAGGTGGATTATGTCTAAAAATATTCGAGAAGAATTAGAGCGTTGGGAGAAGACAACCCTTCAAAAAGTGATCTCAAAGGCACCAGAACGGCAACCCTCCTTTCAAACCACATCCCACATCGAGCTTAAGCGTCTTTATACTCCTCTTGATATCTCCGATCTTGATTACTGTCATGATCTTGGATTCCCTGGAGAATATCCATTTACCCGGGGGGTTCAGCCTACCATGTACCGGGGCCGCCTGTGGACCATGCGACAGTATGCAGGGTTTGCTACAGCCGAAGAAACCAACAAACGCTATAAATTTCTTCTTGAACAAGGACAAACCGGGCTCAGTGTAGCCTTCGATCTTCCCACACAAATCGGGTACGACTCGGACCATCCTTTAGCGGAGGGGGAAGTGGGAAAAGTAGGAGTGGCGATTGATACTCTGAAAGATATGGAGATTCTTTTTGATGGAATTCCTCTTGATAAAGTCTCTACCTCCATGACGATCAACTCAACGGCTGCTATTCTGTTGGCCATGTATATAGCGGTTGCAGAAAAGCAGGGGGTGAAGTCCGAAGTCCTCCAAGGAACCATCCAGAACGATATTCTGAAGGAGTATGCAGCAAGAGGAACCTATATCTATCCACCCCTTGAGTCCATGCGAATCGTGACCGACATCTTTGCCTTCTGCAAAGACCATGTTCCTCGCTGGAATACGATCAGTATCAGTGGGTATCATATGAGGGAAGCGGGCTGCACGGCAGTTCAGGAAGTGGCCTTCACCCTTGCAGATGGGATTGCCTACGTGGAAGCCGCCATCCGTGCGGGTCTGGATGTAGATTCCTTTGCCTCCAGGCTGGCCTTCTTCTTCTGCTGTCACAATAATTTCATTGAGGAAATCGCCAAGTTTAGAGCAGCTCGAAGGCTCTGGGCCAGAATTATGAAGGAGCGATTTAAGGCTAAAAGGGATGAGTCCTGTATGCTTCGGTTTCACACTCAAACGGCTGGATGCACCCTCACTGCCCAGCAGCCGGACAACAATGTGATTCGAGTTGCCTTTCAGGCATTGGCTGCGGTCTTAGGGGGAACTCAATCCCTCCATACCAATTCAAGAGATGAGGCCTATGCTCTCCCAACCGAGGACTCCGTGAGGATTGCCCTCCGAACCCAACAGATCATTGCCTATGAGAGTGGGGTGGCTGAGATGATCGATCCTCTTGGCGGATCCTATGCAGTGGAGACCTTGACCAACGAAATTGAAAAGAAAGCGATGGAGTATATCGAAAAGATTGACGCTATGGGAGGCGCTATTAAGGCTATCGAATCCGGCTATATTCAAGGGGAGATTGCTGAAAGTGCCTATCAATATCAAAGGGAGATCGAAACCAAAAAAAGAATTATTGTAGGCCTCAATCAATTCCAGATCGAAGAAGAACCTCTTAGAGATATTTTAAAAATCGATCCAGAGATCGAAAGATATCAGAAGGAGAAACTAGCCAAAGTAAAAATGGAAAGAGACCATGCCAAAGTAAAACAGTGTTTGGCGGCTCTTAAAAAGGCAGCTCAGGGAACAGAGAACGTCGTTCCTCCCATTTTAGAAGCGGTGAAGGCTTATGCCACATTGGGAGAGATTTCCGATACCCTCAGGGAGGTCTTTGGGGAATACAAAGAACGATAACTAAAAGCATATGGGGAGGCTTTATGTCTCGTAAAATTCGAGTCCTTATTGCTAAACCTGGATTGGACGGACACGATCGGGGGGCCAAAGTGATTGCCCGAGCCCTTCGAGACGCCGGGATGGAAGTCATCTACACAGGGATTCGCCAAACTCCTGAACAGATCGCCAATGCTGCGATTCAAGAAGGGGTCGATATTGTTGGACTTTCAAGCCTTTCGGGCGCTCATATGAGTCTTTTCCCGAAGGTCGTTCAACTTCTTAAAGAAAAAGGGGCAGAAGATATCATCGTCTTTGGAGGAGGAATCATCCCGGTCGATGACATTCCTCTTCTTAAAAAAGCAGGGATTAGTGAGATCTTTCTCCCTGGCACCTCCACCGAAGAGATTATTAAATATATTCAAGAAAAGGTTAAATTGGAATAGTGGAAAGATGGAATGATGAGAAAAATATTTTTCTCAATTATTCAATCCTTCCATTATTTCATACCTATGAACCGCATGCTTCATGAACATTACTCAATGAGGAGGATAAAAGAATGCTCAAAAAAATCAATCATGTAGCGATTGCCGTCAATAATATTGAAGAGGCAGCCAAATTTTATCAAGAGGTTATGGGGCTAACCCTTACCGGGGTGGAAGTCGTCACTGCCCAAAAAACCAGGGTCGGTTTTTTTAAGATCGGAGAATCCAATATCGAACTGGTCCAACCTGCAGAGCCTGATTCTCCCCTCACAAAATTTCTCGAAACCAAAGGCCAGGGAATCCATCATATCTGTTTCGAAGTGGATGATGTGGAGGCAGAGGTAAAAGCCTTTCTTGAGAAAGGGGCCACCATGATTGACCAGAAACCTCGCCCTGGTGCCCATGGTGCAAAAGTAGCTTTTGTCCATCCAAAATCTTCGAACGGAGTCCTGATTGAACTCTGCGAACTCCCAAAAG
>JBBIMX010000056.1:0-18295 GCA_037444165.1 Deltaproteobacteria bacterium
CCCTCAAATTACCCCTCAAAAAATGACACTCACCCTCCAAACAACCAGCAAGATAAACACCATCCACCCCAGACTCAAAGACACGAAGTATCATCAAAACATCAACCCTGCCAGTACAGGGAACCCTCACAACCTTAACATTCGCAGGATAAGAAAGCCTCATCGAACCCGCCAGGTCCGCCGCACTATAAGCTCAATGCTCACAACAAAAAGCCACTACCTCAGGCTCAAACACCACCACCACACACCCCCCAACATCAAACTCTCCCTACCCTACACCCTACACCCCAGCCAAGGCCCCAACCTTCGCCCAAAGCTGATCATCCCGATAATGCATCAACTCAATCGCACGACCAGGACACTCCGCCACACAACTCCCACACCCCTTACACCTCGCTACATCAATCTCCGCCTCCCCACGCTCATTCACCACAGGCACCCCATAAGGACATACCCTCACACACGTCAAACAAGCCGCACACCTCTCCCCATCCACCACCGCCACCACCCCACCCACCTGAATCCTCTCCTTCGAGAGGATGGTACAGGCCCGGGCAACGGCAGCATTGGCCTGAGAGATGGCTTCGCTGATCAACTTAGGTCCATGCCCTGACCCAGCAAGGAAGAGTCCATCGCTCGCAAAATCCACAGGTCTGAGCTTCATGTGGGCTTCCAGAAAGAACCCCTCGGCCGTTCTTGGCACTTTAAGCAGAGTGGCCAATTCCTCGTTTTCTCTTGCAATGGTGGCGGAGGATAATACAAGAAGATCGGGCTTGATCTCCACTTTCTCTTTGATCACTCTATCCAGGAAAGAAATGACGAGATCGGAGCCCTCTTTCCGAACCTCCGGTTTCTCCTGTAACTCATATTTAATAAACAGGACGCCTTCCTTTCGAGCCTTGGCATAATAAGACTCTAAAAGCCCATAAGTTCTAATATCTCGATAGAGGATAAAGATCCTTGAATCAGGGTTGAGCTCTTTGATCTTTAAGGCATTTTTAATGGCGGTGGCACAGCAGGTCCGACTACAATAAGGACGTTCTTCGTTTCTGGATCCGACACACTGAATCATCACCACATGATTGACCTTTGCCACTTCCTCTCTTTGCTCCACGATCTTTTTCTCTAATTCAAGTTGAGTGAGAATACGGGGGTCTTCTCCATAGAGGTACTCTTTGGGCTTCCATTCTTCTGCCCCTGTTGCAAGAATGGTGATTCCATGTTCGATCTTCCGATAATACATACTCGGAGCGACCATCACGCCCGTCGAGAAGTTTCCCTTGGATCCACTGAAATCCACAACCAGGGCATTGGTCAAAACGTGAATGAGTGGATGATGGGTCACCCGATCGATCAAATTTTTTAGAAAGACCTGGATATCCTCTCCTTCGATGGTGTAATAGAGATGTCTTAAATTTCCACCCAATTCGGGTTCCTTTTCAAGGAGGTAGACCTCAAATCCTTGTTCTGCAAGCTTAAGGGAAGCCGTCATTCCGGCGACTCCACCTCCGATGACCAATCCCTTTTGAATCACTGGAACGGTAAGTTCTCCAAGGGGTTGAATCATCCGGGCGTTTGCTACCGCCATTCTCACCAGTTCCTTGGCCTTTTCCGTAGCCTCCCTTTTCTGGGTCATATGAACCCAGGAACATTGATCTCGAATATTGGCCATCTCGAAGAGGTATTTATTGAGACCGGCATCCTTTAAGGTTTCTCGAAACATCGGTTCATGGGTTCTCGGGGAACAGGAGGCCACAATGACACGATTGAGATGGTGTTCTTGAATCGCATTTTTGATTTTTTCCTGGGTATCCGTGGAGCAGGTGTAAAGATTTTCATCCACATAGACCACATTTTTTAAGGTACGGGCATACTCCTTGACGGCAGGGACATCGACCACCCCTCCTATATTGATCCCACAATGACATACAAATACGCCGATTCGAGGCTCTTGCTGGCTTACCTCCCGCTCAGGAGGATAGTCCTTCTTTTTGGCGATGGTTCCTCTTGAAGGAGCAATCAGGGCCGTTGCCTCTGCGACGGCTCCGCTGGCCTGAGAGACCGTTTCAGGGATATCCTTGGGGCCCTGGAATGCCCCGCATACGAAAATCCCCGGTCTGGAAGTGGAGGTGGGTGCGAAAGGAGAGGTCTTGCACCACCCATAAGGATCCAGTTCCACTCCCATCCTTTTGGCCATTTCGACCGCCCCTTTTGATGGAACCATTCCTACGGAGAGGACGACCAGTTCAAACTCTTCTTCTACAAACTCTCCCTCTTCGTTAAGATAGGTGAGAAGAAGGTTTTTCGTCTTCAGATCCTCCCGGACTTTGGAGACCATACATTTGATAAACCGAACCCCATATTCTGATTTTGCTCTTTCGTAGTAAGCATCAAATCCCTTTCCATAAGCCCTTACATCCATATAGAAAATGGTCGGTTTCACAAAATGGACATGCTCTTTGGCGATGATGGCTTCCTTTGTGGCATACATACAGCAGATCGAAGAGCAGAAGTCATTTCCACAGTTGGAGTCTCTTGAGCCCACGCATTGGATAAAGGCAATCCGCTCTGGAATCGTTCCGTCCGAAGGTCTGAGAAGATGGCCTCGATGAGGTCCTGTGGCACTCAAAAGTCTCTCGAATTCTATACTGGAGACCACATTGGGATAGATTCCATAGCCGAACTCTTGCCGAAGGCGAGCATCAAAGACCTCGTAACCCGGGGAAAGAATGATGGAGCCGACCTCGATTTTTTCCTCGGTCTCTTTGTCTTCATAATTGACAGCCCGGGCCAGACAAACCCTTTCGCATAGGCCACATCCGATGCAGATCTCCCGATCAATCATATAGACTTTAGGGATGGCCTGGGGATATTTAATATAGATGGCTGCCCTTCGGCTCATTCGTTCGTTATAGGTATCAATGGCGGTCACAGGGCAGTGTTTAGCACATTCTCCACAACCGGTACATCGATCCAAGCGGATATATCTGGGTTTCCGAAGGAGGGTCACGGTGAATTGACCGGGCTCTCCTTCCAGGGAGAGCACTTCTGCATTGGCCATAATCCGGATATTCAGATGACGACCACACTCCACCAGTTTAGGAGACATGATACACATGGAGCAGTCATTGGTAGGGAAGGTCTTGTCGAGTTGAGCCATCACTCCACCAATGGCAGGGGAGGTGTCTACGAGATAGACAAAAAATCCAGAATCGGCGAGGTCTAAGGAGGCCTGCATTCCTCCGATTCCCCCTCCAATGACCATCACTGCTCCAACGGGTTGCTTTTTGCTACCTTCCATTTTTCTTGCCGCTTCCATGAGGAAACCTTATCATTCAGATAGTACGAATATATCGGGGAATTTTTCCCTCCTCAGCCGGATCGAACCCTATCTTCCCTTCACCGACCAAAGAGACTAAGTAGTTGAGGGTTTCGTTCAATTTTAGATTCAGGGTTTGACTGATCTCTTTTGCTCCCATCGATTTGGATTCGATCAAGGCCAGAATTCGATTCTTTAAAAATTCGTCTCGAATGGTGGACTCGATGGCCTCATTGATTCTCTCTTTAGATAAGCGTTCGTGATAGACATTCTCTTTTTCCATCAATTCAGGCCCTTTGCCTATCATCCAACGAATCTTTTCTCCCTCGAGCGATGCCCTCACGGCCCGAAGTTTCCCCTTCATCTCTTCGTCGAGGGAGAAAGGTCCAAGGCCTTTTATCTTTTCAACGAACTGGCGAACGACCTGGGAAAACCGTTCACCCTCTCCTGCGGAGACCCAATCCAGAAGGAGTCTCTCTGAACCGATTCCTGCCATCTCTAACAATTTTCGGGTAAGGTTAATCTTCCGCTCCGCCTGGTAATTTCCAGTCAAATAATGACAGTCTCCGGGATGACATCCCAATACCATCACCCCATCGTATCCGGCAAGAAAAGCTCTTGGGATAAAGGCCGGATCGACCCTTCCCGAACACATCACCCGAATGACTCGAGTATTGGGAGGATACTGAAATCGGGAGATCCCGGCCAGGTCAGCCCCTGCATAGGCACACCAGTTACAGAGAAAGGATAGGATTTTAGGTTCGAAACTCATTTTCCCCTCGGATTCCCTTTTTCTTAGGCCGCCTTTTCTTCCATGGAGGTAATCAATGCCTCAATCTGTGCGCCAAGCTGTTCATCAGAGAAATGGTGAACCGTCACTGCCTTTTGAGGACAGCTCGAGGCACAGATTCCGCATCCCTTGCAAGAAGCTCCAATGGTCTCTGCCTTCTTTCCTTTATCGGTTTCTCCGACTCGAATGGCGCTAAAGGGGCAGAGCAGCTCACAAAGCCCGCAACCGACGCAGCGGGTCTGATCCACTTCCGAAATGGTCGGAAGCACCGAGACATAGCCTTTGGCCAGCGCTGCCGTTGCCCGGGCAACGGCAGCATCGGCTTGAAACAGAGATTCACTGATTTTCTTCGGGAAGTGGGCCATCCCGGCAAGAAAGATACCATCCGTTGCAAAATCGACAGGCCTTAATTTCATGTGAGCCTCGAGAAAGAAGCCATCTCCGGTTAAAGGAACCTTCAGCATTTTTGCCAGAGCCTCATTCTCATAAGGAAGAATGGCACTGGAAAGAATGACCAGATCTGGAAAGAGGGAGACCTCTTCTCCAAGAATAGGATCTTTTACGTTGAGGCGAAGCCCTCCATTTTCGAGATTCAATCGGGGTTTCGAGTCGAGGTCGTAGAGGATAAACTCGACTCCGAGTTTTCTTGCTTGAGTGTAATAACGCTCCATCAATCCATAGGTTCGGAGATCTCGATAGAGAATGCTCACCCTGGATTCCGGATGGATCTCTTTGAGTTTCAGTGCATTTTTAATCGCTACCGAACAACAGATTCGACTGCAGTGGGGATGTTCTTCCGTTCGAGAACCGACACACTGGATCATCACGATGTGACGAGCCTTCCTGATTTCTTCGGGTTGATGAACGATCCTTTCTTCGAGCTCCCTCTGAGTCATCACTCTCAGATCTTGGCCATATAGATATTCCTTAGGTTGGCTCTCCTTCGCTCCCACTGCCACGATGATCACTCCATGCTCATACTCTTTTTCTATCCCATTGGTAGAGATGAGGGATTTGAAGTTTCCTATATATCCAGAGAGGCTCTTTAGTTCAGAACGAGTAAAGACCTGGATCCGGGGATTAGCCATCACTTCTTCGACCATTTTTTTGAGGAGGGCCTGTGGGTCGTTGCCTTCAAGGGTATAATAGAGGTGACGAAGGTGTCCTCCCAGTTGAGCTTCCCTCTCCACGATAGCACATTCGAATCCTTGCTGAGCTAATCCAAGGGCCGCTCTCATTCCGGTGAGCCCTCCTCCGATTACCAATCCTTTTCGGATGACCTCCATGACCGGTTCTTTTAAAGGTCTCAGGAGTCGAGATTTAGCCACCGCCATCCGGACCAATTCCTTTGCCTTTTCCGTAGCCTCTTTAGGCTGATGCATATGGACCCAAGAGCATTGATCCCGGATATTGGTCATTTCGAAAAGATACTTATTCAGGCCAATCTCACGGATCGTCTCCTGAAAGAGGGGTTCATGGGTTCTTGGAGAGCACGAGGCCACAACCACCCGGTTCAGCTGGTTTTCTTGAATGGCCTTCTTTATCTTTTCCTGGGTATCCTGGGAACAGGTATAAAGGTTTTCTTCGACGTAGACCACTCCTTTCAGATGCTTGGCATACTCTTTGACTTCCGAAACGTTTACGACCCCTCCGATATTGATCCCGCAGTGACAGACGAAGACTCCAATCCTCGGTTCTTGATCCTTTATATCGATCTCTTCTGGATACTCCTTTTTACGAGTGAGGGTTCCTCGAACCTCGGAGAGAAGACTTGAAGCGGCTGCCACTGCTCCACTGGCTTGAGCCACGGTTTCTGGAATATCCTTGGGTCCCTGGAAGGCGCCACAGACATAGAAACCCTCTCTACTGGTTTGAAGAGGGGAGAACTCCTCGGTTTTACAGAACCCATAGGGGTCGAGCTCAAGACCCAGTTTTTGTGCCAGGGCTTTGGCTCCCTGAGAAGGGGTAAGACCGACAGAAAGGACGACCAGATCAAACTCCTCTTCTTTCGGTCGACCTTCTGAATCAATATAGGTGATGAGAAGGTTCTTGGATTTAGGCCTCTCGGCTACCCGAGAGACCATGGAGCGGATGAAACGAACCCCGTATTCTTTTTTTGCCCTTTCGTAATAGAGATCAAATTCTTTCCCATGGGCCCGGATATCCATATAGAAGATGGTAGGTTCTACTTCGGGATGATGTTCTTTGGCGATGACGGCCTCCTTGATGGCATACATGCAGCAGACAGAACTACAATATTCATTTCCATCCCTTCCTGTTTGATCTCTTGATCCAGCACATTGGATCCAGGCAATCTTATGAGGAGCTTTACGATCAGAGGGCCTCAGGAGACTTCCTTGAAAAGGACCTGAGGCACTCAGAATTCGTTCAAATTGAATACTGGTGATCACATTGTCGTATCTTCCGAATCCGTAGGCTGCCAATCGGCTGGCCTCATATTCATCGAAACCTGGGCTGAGAATGATGGACCCTACTTTGAAATGAATGTCCTGCTCTTTCATTTGATGGTTGATTGCCCCTGCTTTGCACAGGGCCACACATTGGAGACATTCGGAGCAGAGGCCACAGTTAAGGCATCGAAGGGCTTCCTGTCGAGCCTCTTCTTCGGTCAACCCTTTTCTTACTTCCAAGAAACTCCTTCTTCTTTGCTCCGGGGGTAAGGTTTCTCCCCGGACCCTACGGCTTTTTGGTTGACCTCCATAGATCTCTTCGAATCTGGCCTTCTGGATGAGGGTCTCCCTTCCTTCTCGAAGGTCCTTCCCCCGAAGGAATCGATCTATCGAAATGGCAGCCTCCTTTCCAGCAGCCACGGCATCAATAGCAATCTTAGGTCCTGTGACGGCATCTCCTCCTGCAAAGACCCCTGAAAGGGAAGTCTCGAAAGTAACAGGATCAGCTTTAATGGTCCCCTGTGGGGTCAATTCGATCTTTGTTCCCTGGAGGAAAGAGAGATCAGGGATTTGACCGATAGCAGGGATGACCATGTCCACTTCTAAAATAAAATCCGAGTTGGGAATGGGTACAGGACGCCTTCGACCGGAGTCATCGGGTTCTCCCAATTCCATTCGAATACAGCGGATAGAAGAGATTTTCCCCTCTTTGGAGAGGATCTCCACAGGAGCCGTAAGGAATTGAAATTGAATTCCCTCCTCCTCGGCCTCTTTTACATCTTCCTCATAAGCGGGCATCTCAGTTCTTGATCTTCGGTAAAGGAGAATGACTTCTTCTGCCCCCATTCGTAAGGCTGTACGAGCTGCATCGATGGCCACATTTCCGCCTCCAATGACGGCCACCTTCTTTCCAACCTCCACTTTCTCTCCCAAATTAACCTTTCTTAAAAAGACGACCCCTGGAACGACGGAAGGGTTCTCTTCTCCAGGAATATTCAGTTTCTGATCCTGATGGGCCCCCACTCCGATGAAGATGGCTCGGTAGCCTTTCTGAAATAGATCCTCTAAGGTAAGGTTGGGTCCTATGGGCGTATTGGTTTTAATCTCCACTCCCAGCGATTGGATCGTTTTGATCTCTTCTTCGAGCACCTCTCTGGGAAGGCGATAGGAGGGAATTCCTACCGAAAGCATTCCTCCTGCCAATGGAAGGGCTTCAAATACGGTGACGGAATATCCTTTCAATGCCAGATAGGCAGAGGCTGTCAATCCCGAAGGACCTGATCCAATGATGGCTACCTTCTCTTCTTTTGGCTCTTCCTTCTGAAGAGGGACCCCTCCCCTCACCTGGTCTGCAACAAATCGTTTCAGGTCACAGATGGCGATGGGTTCGTCTAATTCTTTACGATTGCACTCCTTCTCACAGGGATGGGGACAGATTCGGCCTAACACCCCAGGGAGGGGAAGATCTTTCCAGATCAGGGAATAGGCTTCATTATACTTTCCAACCCCGATGAGGGCCACATAGCCCTGAACATTAATATGAGCTGGGCAGGTGATTCCACAGGGGGCTCGATCTCCTTTTTCGATGGTAAAAATATTTGGAAAGGCCTGGGCATAAGGTCTATAGATCGCTTTTCGTTCCGCCAACCCTTCATCAAATTGATTCTTTCTGAGGACAGGGCAGGCCTGAGGGCATTCCCCACATCCTGTACATTTAGCCGGATCGACGAAACGGGGTTTCTGCCTCACGGTGACTTCAAACTCTCCAGGTTCTCCTTTGACCTCCACGACCTCGGAATAGGTCAGAGGCATGATATTGAGATGGCGACCTGCCTCCACGAGTTTAGGGGAAAGAATGCACATCGAGCAATCGTTGGTAGGGAAGGTTTTATCGAGCTGAGCCATCACCCCCCCGATGGCTGGAGAGGATTCGACAAGATAGACATAATAACCGGATTCAGCCAGATCGAGGGAGGCCTGGATTCCAGCGATTCCACCCCCTACCACCATTACGGCTCCCACTTTTTCTTTCATGATCTCCTATCCTTCTTCATTATTGCGGATCATCTCTAAATCAGACCCTTTTTGCTAAGGACTTTAATGGGGTCGGTGAGATGACGTCCCAACCATTTTTTGGTATCCTTATGCCCCATCGCTAATCCCATCAGTTCAGTAAAATAGAAGATCGGAATCTCTACAGGGTTTCCGCCTTCTCTCTCCACTTCTTCCTGCCGGGTATCGAGATTGGCCTGGCACATGGGACAGCCCGTAACCACACCCTCTGCTTCTGCTTCCTTTGCCATGGAGAGAAGTTTTCCACTCAATTTTTTAACGATATCCGTCCTCGTCATGACCAAACTTGCTCCACAGCAATCCGTTTTATAGGACCAGGGGATCGGTTCTGCCCCCAGGAGATCCATCAGACGATCCATATGCTGGGGGTTTTCATATTCTTTAATTCCTGTGACCTGAGGAGGTCGAACAGTAAGACATCCATAATAGCAGACTACCTTTAATCCTTTGAGGGGACGGGAGACCCTCTTTTTGATCTCTTCAAGCATGGATTCTTCACAGAAAAAATCGAGGACATACCGGATGGGAACTCTCCCCTGATAAGGGAAATGGATTTTTTGAGGGGTCTCGTGAGAGGCCTTTTCCGCCCATTTGAATCGGCTGTAACAGGCAACACAGGGAACCAGCAGATCCCGATCGCTTCGTTCAGCGATGGCCAAATTTCTTGAGGCCAGATCGATCGCTAAATCCTCGTTGGTACAGTGAGCGGAACTCGCTCCGCAACAGGTCCAATCCTCCAATTCATAGAGGCGAAGATCCAGGAGTTCGGATACCCCTCTTATCGATTCATCATACTCCCTTGCCGTTCCATGAAGACTACATCCTGGATAATAAGAAAGTTCTTTCACCCTTTTAACCTCCTCCATCCTTGCTGCTCAAAACGGAATGACAGGCCTCCTTAGGATTGCGAACCTGCTTCTCCTCTTCTTTCAAAACCCTTAAAGATCTCTTTGATCTCCTTGCCGCCTCCAAACTTGGAAGGAAAGAGTTTAATCTTTCCTTTTCGGTACATCTTCCATCCCAGGGCTGCATCTTTGAAGAAGTCTTTCGTCTTGGATTTAAACTGGAGGATGAGACTGAGCTCGTGAATGCGACCTTTGGACCGAATGGTGTCTAAAAAGACGGAATGGAAGACAGGGATCTCCTTTTCCCCGGGTTGAATCCCTGAACGGAGGGCTATCTCTCTCAGGGAATCCATGATCCTTGCAATATCAATGTCATTGGGACACCGAACACTACAGGTATAGCAAGAGGCACAGATCCAGATCGTTTTTGAACCCAGGACCTTTTCTCGGTGACCATACTGGATATGCCGAAGGATCTGATTTGGAAGGATGTCCATGGCATAGGCT
This sequence comes from Deltaproteobacteria bacterium, assembly GCA_037444165.1. Lineage (GTDB taxonomy): Bacteria > Desulfobacterota > BSN033 > BSN033 > UBA1163 > CALIBK01. The sequence goes on from JBBIMX010000056.1 coordinate 9,946, forward strand.
ACAGGACAACCGGCAGAACACTTCTGACATTGGTAACAGGCCTGAAGATTTTGGCCACTCACCTCCATGACCTCGGTAAGGAAAGACTTCTGATCCATCATCTACCTCGCTTCATTAGTCATTTTCTCCTCGAGGATGGGTTGTCTCTGAGGAGGAATAGGGAGTTCAATGGTAAAGGTCGAACCTTCTCCCACTTTACTCTTTACCCTGATCTTTCCACCATGTTCTTCCACAATCCCGTAGGAAGTGGCCAGACCCAATCCGGTCCCTTTTCCAACATCCTTGGTGGTGAAGAAGGGGTCAAAGATACGAGTGAGGTTCTCCTCTGGAATTCCTTCTCCCGTATCCGAAAACTCAATAAGAACGCTTCTCCCATCGGGGGAACGGGAAGTGGTAATGGTCAGTCGGCCGCTTCCATGCATGGCCTCAGCCGCATTGACGATAATATTCATAAACACCTGTTTGAGTTGACCGGCATTTCCCTGAACAAACGGGAGGAAAGGGTCCAGATTCTTCACAATTTCAATGTTGTGAAAAAGGGCCTGATTGACCAGGAAGAATAGGCCATCATTGATGGCTCGATTGATATCAACAGGCTCCTTTTTGGGTTCGGTTTGCCGAGCAAATTCCAGTAAACTTCTTACGATCTCTTTACAACGACCAGCCTCCTGAACGATCCGTTCAAGGTCTGCCCTTTTTGGATCGTCCTCGGGAAGATCTTCCTTCATCAGACTGGCATAGATGAGGATCCCACCCAAGGGATTATTGATCTCGTGGGCAATCCCTGCGGCCAATTTTCCAAGAGAGGCCATCTTCTCAGAGCTCACCAGTTGGAGGTGAGTTTCATGAAGCTTTTTTTCCATCATCAAGCGGGGACGAAGATCCGTGAAGATTCCCACACTTGCAATTTCATTCCCAGAGGAATCATAAATCAGGGTGGCAGAGAGCTGGATGGGGATCTCCTGGCCAAATTTATTGACCACATTGAATTGGGTCGGAAGGAGTTTCCCTACCCCCCCGTAGTCAGGACTCCGGAGCCTTCTCATCACCTCTTTCGCAATTCCAGGGGGATAGATTTGGGTGATATGAATTTTCCCAATGACCTCTTCGGCCTTATACCCGGTGAGGACTTCTGCTCCCTTATTAAAAATAATGATATTGCCTTTCATATCGGCTGCAATGATTCCATCTACAGAACTTTCGATCAAATTCATTAAAAATTCATTCGTCTCCCGCAGCTCATCTTCGATCCGTTTTCTTTCGGTAATATCCAAGTTGATTCCTTCGTAACCGATTATCTCTCCTTTGTCGTCTTTGATCGGATGGCCGGTCAGAAGAACCGTAATTTTTTCGCCATTCTTCTTTTTAAACTCCACCTCCATGTCCTTTACGAATCCATCCCGTTCAATCCTTTCCTGAAAAATCTTTCGATCTTCAGGATGGACATAGAGGTCCTTCGTGATATCGATCTTAAGAAATTCTTCTTTTGAAGAATAGCCCAGCATCTCAAGGAGGGCCTGATTGCAGTCTAAAAATTTTCCTTCTTTTGAGCTGATGAAGAGCCCGTGCCGAACTCTTTCAAAAAGGGTTCGGAGTTTCTCCTCGGATTCACGAAGTTCCTGTTCGAACTTCTTTCGAGCCGTAATGTCCCGGATATAGGCGTAGGTTTTTATCTCCCCTGTCTCCGATCGGGAGGTGGCGATGCAAACCTCGGTATCCTTGGCCTCTCCTTGAGGGGTGTGGATTTTCATCTCGGTGCAGAATTTTTCTCCTATCCCCTGCCCCTTTTTTACCATTCCCACCAAGAACTCTTTGTCCTCTTTACCAAGGACAGAGAAGAAATTCTTCCCCATGAGTTCCTCTTTGGGGATTCCCATCATCTCAGAAGCCATCTGATTGGAGAAGATGATTCGAAAGTCCTGATCAAATACCACAATCCCATCATCCCCCATCTCAGCAATCTTTTCGAACTCCCGGGTGGCTTCAAGAATCTTTCGCTCCATTCGTTTAGATTCAGTGATGTCCTTGAGATAGGCATAGCCCTTTGAATGTCCCTGGGACGTTTGGGTTAGGGCGATACAGATTTCCACCTCTCTTATCTCACCCGAAGCCGTCATCAATTGGGCTTCGGTACAGGTCTTTTCTCCAAACGACTCGGAACGAGAAAAGAGATTCCCTAAAAAGGAGGGATAGGGCTGTTTTAATAGAGAGAGGAGGGTCCTATTCAAAAGCTCCTCATTGGAGTAGCCTGAAATCACCGAGGCCATCCGATTGGCGTATTCGATTTGGAAGTTCTCATTGAAGACAAGGATCCCATCGTTTCCCAGTTCGGCAATCGCCTGAAACATCTCCCCGTTTATCCTTGGCGGGACAATAGAAAGATAACTGGATGTTTTCCTTTTTTGAACCGGGGTCTTTTTGGGCTTCAATGGATCCACTCCCTTTAGAGTCCTACTTGATCCAGTAAGGATGGGATAAGATTTTCCCACCCGATGGGAATGATCTGAATCCCTTGAACCAGGGGCTTCATCTCTCGGATGAGCTCTGAAGCGATGTCGATACTCTCTTTCTGTTTGTCTGAAGCCTTCATCAAACGGTCGATCAGGGAATCAGGAATATAGGTCCCCTCTACATGTTTATTCATATAACGGGCCATCCCTACCGATTTCAACAGGGTAATTCCAACGATGATCGGGACTTGGAAATGGCCCACCTTTTTGATAAAATTCTCAAGTAAGCTTGGGTCATAAATGGAATTGGTAAAAAAGAATTCTACTCCTAAACGGATCTTCTTTTCCATATCCATGACCTCGAGATCAAGGACGTGGCCTTTGGCAGTAGCGTTGACCTCGGTTCCAACATAGAATTGGGGTTTGCCCTGAAGGTCATTTCCACCAAGATCGTATCCTTCTTGAAGCCGTTTGACCGCTGCTAAAAGGCCCATCACATCGAGGTCAAAAACGGGTTTGGCTTCAAAATGGTCTCCAATGGAAGGATGATCCCCTTGTCGGACAAGAATATTTTGTAATCCCAGGGCCGCGGCATTGAGTAAGTCGGATTGAAGGGCCAATCGGTTTCGATCGCTACAGGAGAGGTTATAAATCACTTCCATCCCTTTTCCTTTGAGGAGACTACAGACCGAGAGCGAGCCTAATCGCATGATGGCATGTTGAAGATCTGGAACATTGATGGCATCGACTCGACCTTTCAATCGCTCCACATGCCCATAGATCTCTGAGAGGTCAATTCCTTTTGGGGGTTGAAGTTGAGCGACGACCACAAACTTATGGGATTCCAGACGTTCTTTAAAGGTCATAGTTTTTCTCCCCTGATCATGAAGGTTAATGAAGCCTCCCTATTCCACTTTGGGTCGAGGGAGCAATCCAGCCATTTCGGTAATTTGGCTTACCATTTGCTCCCATTCGATCGCCATGATATGAACCCCATGAACTCCTTCAATTTCTCTTAATTCTTGAATCTGTTCGACACAGAGCCTGATTCCTTCTTCTGCAGGTTTTTTCGCCTTGACAATTCGATCAATAATCTCCTCAGGGATGATAATCCCGGAGACATTTTTCGCCATGTATCGAGCCATACCTCCAGATTTAAGGGGGGTGACTCCTGCGAGGATGTGTACCTTTTCATGGAGGCCTCGATCACGGACCATCTTCATCCATTCTTTGAATCGTTTCATGTCATAGATACACTGGGTTTGAATGAAGTCGACCCCGGCCTTCACCTTTTTGGCCAATCGAACGACTCGAAATTCGAAAGGATCCGCAAAGGGGTTTTCAGCGGCTCCAATGAAGAGTTCGATCTTTCCTTCAATCTTCTCCTCCCCACCCAGGAGCGTTCCCTCATCCCTCATCGTTCGGACGCAATCGATGAGCTGGATGGAATCGAGATCATGAACATTTTTTGAATCGACCTGGTTTCCAAACGTATGATGATCTCCGGTAAGGCAGAGCATATTTTTAATCCCGAGGGCCGTGGCCCCAAAGATATCGCTCTGGATAGCAATCCGATTTCGATCTCGAGTCGTCATCTGCATGACAGGCTCAATCCCCATCTGAATCAGAAGGGAAGAAGTGGCAATACTTGACATCCGAACGATGGCGGTCTGATTATCTGTCACATTGACCGCATCCACATATCCCCTCAAGAGGTCGGCCTTTCGTTTGACGACACTCACATCGTTTCCCTTTGGAGGACCCAACTCTCCTGTCACTGCAAAGAGCCCTTTGGATAAAATCTTTTCGAGATTGCTTCCTGCTTTCATATCTTAAGATCCTCCCTTATGATTCTTCTCAACCCACTGTCTCGAGATTCGACTCCCCAACGTTTGGCTGGAATAATCTCTTCCAGTTTATAGAGTTGGCCCAGGGAACTCAGCCGGTCGTAGATGAGTTGCCAGGCACAGTCCGCCTCTTTTTTGATCTCACATTTTCCTTTCGATGATCCCCCGCAGGGACCATTTAAAAGCTGTTTGGCACAACGAGAGATAGGGCAGATCCCCCCTGTCTTTTCAAGGATGCAGTTTCCACAGGCCTGACAGCGTTCTTCCCATACCCCATGAAAGAGGGTTTCTCCCAAGAAGGTGGTATTCACCCCTGGAAATACGGGCATTTTAGGGAAATAGCGGACGAGGGTTTGAACTCCCACCCCACAGGCAAGGGAGAGGACGGCCTCCACCTTTTCTATGAGTTCGGAAAGGTCTTGGGCGTACTCTGGTTCGCACTGACGGGGCGGGGTCGCTTCAAGAATTTCCAGAGGCTTTCCAATTTTTTTCCGAGCCATTCGAAGGGCCGAAGCAAGGAGTTGCACTTCCTTTTCTCCCCCGGCATGACAAACGGTGACGCAGGCTCCACATCCTGAGAGGAGAATCTTTTTATAAGGATCGATCGACCTCAAGATTTCTTCCATGGGTTTCTGTTCCGCCTTTATCATTTCTTCCTCCTCCTCTCTCAATGACCTGAAATCCTATCTGAGAAGAGACTCATCTTCTATCGATACATGGATTTGGTCCTAATCTCTTTAGCTCTTTCGATTTTCTCTGTAATGTTTCAACCAGTTTCACCCCGCTATTGGTTGCAAGATAACAGATCTCGATCCTCTCCTTTTCTAACCCGATCTTCTCCATGAGCCGATGGACATAAGAGAGTCTCCCTTTGGCTCGAAGGTTGCCCCGAAGGTACTGGCAGTTCTCTTCGTAACAGGCAAAGACAATGACTCCATCCGCCCCTTTTTCTAAGGCCTTCAATAAGTAGAGGGCTTCCACTCGACCCGCACAGGGGACACGCACGATCTCGACATTTTTAGGAAGGTTCAGTCTCAGGGTTCCAGCCATATCAGCGGAAGGATACCCTGACTGATCGCAACAGAATGCTATAATTTTGGGTTCAAAATCAGCCATCTCTCTTTCTCCGATGATTCCTTTTATCCCTTTAAATCCACGTTATCCATCCACTCCCATCTGGATATAAATCAACTCATCAGGGTAGTGACGCAGGGTGATGGCCCTTGCCGGGCACTCCCCGACACAGATCCCACAACCAAAGCAGGAGGCAGGATCTACCTTGGCGGCTCCCCACTGGGTATTTTGTGAAATCCCATAGGTCAGATAGACGTTTCTCTCGGCATACTTTTCTACGGTGATGGCTGAATGAGGGCAGACCCTGGGACAGGTATAACAGAGGGCACACTTTTTTGGATCGACCTCTGCCACAGAGAGGTCATAGGTATAGGCTCCTTTTGAAAGGAGGGCCAACACCTCTTGGGCCAACGCATCTGCTTCAAATAAAGTTTCTGAAATCTCCTGGGGGAACCGACACCCTCCTGCCACAAAGATCCCTCTTCGGTTCGACCTGACTCGGAGAAATTGGGGATTGTCCTCCATAAGAAAGCCCCTTTTACCGAGATGGAGTTTAAGGAGAGCGGAAAGCTCGGGGAGTTCTTGACGAGGGAGAATGGTCTCCGGGAGGACGACCAGATCGGAAAGGATAGAGATCGTCCATTGATCCTCTTTGTGAAGAATCGAGGTGTCTTTCACCTCGACCTGAATCTGACCATCGACCAAAGAGAGTCTTGGAGGTTCTTCGTACTTAACGAAAAGGACTCCCAGCCCTCTTGTCTTTCGATAAAGACGTTCCATCCCCTCAGAAGAGACTTTAACATCCTTACAGAGGATGGCCACCTGACATTTCAGGCTTCCCTGCAGGATAAGGCTCTGCTTAAGGGCATTGATCGCATCTAATTTGATATCCTCGTTCGTCTCGTCTAACAGATAGGTCACGGTTTCTACCCTTTTCCCTTCAAAAAGAGGAAAGGGTGGATGGGTTTCGCTCAGGAGCTTTTCCATTTCGTAAAGAGTGATCACTCTTTTATGGTCATAGATTCCTCCCCTCTTTCTCTCAACCCTGTAGCCCGTTGCCACCACAATGACAGAAGGGGTCAATGTCATCCCTTCCCCTTTCCCTGTAAGAACCGTTGCCTGGAATCGTCCTAAATGACCGCGAAGATATGTTAATTGAGCAGGTGCAAGGAGGCGAATTCGAGGGTTTTGACGAAGCTCCGAGATTTTTTGTTCTAACCATCCTTTAACCTCCACTTCCTTATTATAAAACTTCCAGAGTTCAGTGGTCTTTCCTCCCAGAGCCTTTTCTTTCTCCACCAGGAAAACCTGAATCCCAGCTTTGGCGAGGGTTAAGGCAATGGAGATTCCGGAAAGGCCTCCGCCAAGGATGAGCACTTCGGGCTTTAAGGGTAGGGTTTGAGACTCAATGGGTTTTAGAGAGGAGGCTATTCGAATGGCTTTTAAAATGGTCCTTTTTGCTTTTTCAAAGGCCTCCTTTTCGTCTATCGAAGCCCACAGGACCTGTTCCCGAATATTGGCTACCGTGAAGAGATAGGGATTAAGGGGGAGAGGGAGACCCCATTTTTGAAAGGAGGTTTCGTAGATCTTTGGACTTCTTCCGACAATGACGACTCTTTCTACTTTTTCACGCTCAAGGAGTTTAGCCATTCTTTCCAAGGCCTCTGGAGAAACAAGTTCATCCTCTTCCGCGAAGAAAGCGACTTCGGGAATCTCACGAAGGGTTAACATGAATTGATCTCTAAAGGAAGAAGGAAGGGTTCCCTTAAAGGTATCGATAAAGATTCCGATCCGAGCCATTTAATTTATTCCTTTCAAGAATTGATAGACTTCAAGGGCGATGTGTTTGGAGTGGAGGATAGTCCGATCAATATCTTTTGGACCACTACAGGCCCCTGCAACAAAGATCCCTTTTTGTAAGGGAGGGGATTCGATAAATCCATCCTCCGTATAATTTAGATCTAACCATTCGACCAGAGATTTCGCTCCTTTGTTTAAAACCATCCCTACGGAGAGGACAACGAGGTCAAAGACCTCTTCTGCTACTTCTCCTGTTTGAGGATCTGGGACTCTTACTCTTAAAAGATTGGAAGCCGGGGAAAAATAGATTTTTGAGGGAAGACTTCGGGTGAGCCGGATTCTACGGTCCTCCCTACAGGAGTTGAGGAAGGATTCAAAAGAGGGACCTGCCGGCTGAATATCCATATAGAAGAAGCTTACTTCAATAAGAGGATATTGATAGCGAATCGCTTTGATCAATCGAAGGGCATAGGCACAGCAGACCTGAGAGCAGTAAAGGTTTCCAATAGATTCATCCCTGCTTCCTACGCATTGAAAGAAGGCGATACGACCGGGGAGCTCTCCGTTGGAAGGACGGATCAATTTTCCCTTGTATCGTAACATTTCATCGAGATCTTTTGCGGTAATCACATCGGGATAACGCCCGTATCCATATTCTCCCTTTTGAGTGGCATCATAGGGATCGATTCCTGCAGCCACCACAATCGCGTGGGTTCGAAGATCATAGATCTCCCTTCCTTTTTTTAAAGTGGCTTCAAACTTTTTTTCGTTTCTTCTGATTCTCGAGACTTCAGTCTGGGTCAGAAGCTGGATCTTTTTGTTTTGATAAACCTCGGAGACCCTTTTATCAACGACACAGGCGAAACACTTATTACAGGATTCTGAAGCCTTACAGCAAAAGGTGGAGGCGAGCCCTCCAATGGATGAATTCCTTTCGACCAGAAGAGGAGGGATCCCCCATTGGGCGAGTTCTAAAGCAATAGTAATCCCAGCGATCCCACCGCCAATAATGAGGACTTCTTTTTCTACCATATTCGTCAAGGTCATTCCCCTTAAATATTTTGAATAATTGAGAAATTATTCACAAAACTTTTAATTTATTTCGAATGCTTTGTCAAGAAAAATATTTAAATTACTGATAACCCGTCACTGAAGGGTGGAAATAAATTTAAGCCCGAC
>JBBIMX010000057.1:0-14494 GCA_037444165.1 Deltaproteobacteria bacterium
AAACCCATAGAACGCGGATGGATTGAATATAAATAGGTTCTACGAATCCATCCATCGTAGAAACGGGTTTCTGATTAAAACAAACCAAAGTAACAATTTCTATAGACCATTTAAGGTAGCCGCACTTCCGACCGAGTCGGATCCGCCTCTGGCGGAATGGGTTTCTCCAATACCCCTCTCGGGCTTATTCCCCACTTCAGTGAAGGATTACCAAACCTCTTCGTTTTTTATTGACAGAATGTTTCAGGTTCGATACACTCTGGCAAAAAAAAGAGGTGGATTTCATGAGAGTCGTGATTGTGGGAGGGGGATGGGCTGGTTGTGCGGCCTCCCTGGCTGCTCGAAAACAAGGGGCCGAGGTCTATTTAATAGAAAGAACCGATATGCTTCTGGGAACGGGGCTGGTGGGAGGGATTATGCGGAATAATGGTCGTTTTACGGCGGCGGAGGAGATGATTGCCCTGGGAGGAGGTGAACTCTTTCAACTCATTGACGAAAACACCCTCCATCGAGAGATCGACTTTCCAGGACATCATCATGCCTCCCTTTATAATGTCGCCACCATGGAACCTTTGGTGAGGAGGTTTCTTCTTGAAAAAGGAATCGAAATTCATTTGACCACAAGGGTGGATGAAGTAGAGAGGAAGGGAAACCTCATCCGGGCTGTGTTGAGTAAAAGGGGAAAGGATAGGATTCGTTTCGAAGGAGAGGCTTTTATTGATGCTACAGGAACGGCTGGACCTCCTGTAAATTGCACCACATATGGAAATGGCTGTGTGATGTGTATTTTACGATGCCCCTCCTTCGGAGGACGGGTCGGTCTCACCGCGAAGGCAGGTGTCCAGGAGATCATCGGAAGGAAGGGAAACCGGGCAGGGGCAATGAGTGGGTCCTGCAAACTCTTTAAAGAATCCCTTTCAAAAGAAATCGTCGACTCTCTTAATAAGAAGGGGGTGGCCATCATCCCTGTTCCTCCTGAAGTAAGATCCGAAGGGAAACTCTCCATCAAAGCGTGTCAGCAGTATGCCCTTCCGGAATTTGAAGAGAATCTCATACTATTAGATACCGGCCACGCAAAGCTTATGACCCCCTTTTACCCGCTGGAGACATTACGAAAAATTCCAGGATTTGAAAATGCTCGCTACGAAGATCCTTATGCAGGAGGTCTGGGCAATTCGATTCGTTACATAGGAATGGCACCCAGCGATCAATCGCTTAAGGTTCAAGGGATCGAAAATCTTTTCTGTGCCGGAGAGAAGGCGGGGCTGTTGGTGGGTCACACGGAGGCCATCGTCACAGGAACTCTCGCTGGATATAATGCCGTAAGAAAGATCAAAAGGGAAAGACTGCTCCTTCTCCCTCCTACGCTTGCCGTTGGTGATGCCATCTCCTTTACTCAGGAGCTAATGAAAACAGAGGAAGGACTGGGATATAAATACACTTTTTCTGGTTCCATCTATTTCGAGCACATGAGAGAGAGAGGCCTCTATTCTACCGAGAAAAAAGAGATCGAAAGGAGGGTGGAACAAGCCGGATTGACCGGGGTCTTTTCAAAAAAATAAACTTCTAATGGAGGTGTGCTATGGTAGAACTTACGGCTGCTCATTGGATTTATGCCCTCTTCGTCATCCTCGTGCTCATCACGATGGCCATGAGACGAGAGACTCCTTTAGTCTGTATCATCGGCTCTTTTCTTCTCTCCTGGGTCATCACAGGAAGCCTTGTCAAAGCGGTTCAATCCATCTTCAATGCGGTCACCGTTGCTTTCAATGAACTTCTTGGGGTCGTTGTTATCATTTCCTTAATCGTGGGTATGGCAAAAATGCTGGAAGAGACAGGCCTTGCGGAGATGATGTTCAGGCCGATCCAGGGATTCATGAAGTCCCCTCATATTGCCTATTGGGTGATGGGATTCGTCATTATGATTGTGGCCTGGGTGATCTGGCCCTCACCCGCCATCGCCTTAGTAGGGACATTGCTCTTACCAGGTGCGATTAAGGTAGGCCTTCCTCCTATCAGTGCAGCCATGGCCATCAGTATGTTTGGATATGGATGTGCCTTGACTACTGATTTCATTATTCAAGGGGCACCGGGGATCACTTCCAAAGCGGCCAATGTGACGGTTGGAGCGGTCATGGCAAAAAGTCTCCCATTTTTGATTGTCTGGGGGATCATTGCCTTGCCCCTCTCCTTTCTCTCTGTCCGAAAGGATATTCAAGCCCAAAAAGGAAAACCCGTCGAATGGGCTCCGTTTGAAATTCCTCCGGAGGCTAAAGCGGAGATGGAGAAGTGGACAAAGGCAGCCCCTACATTTAAAAAATATATCCTATGGATCATCGCTCTCCTCTTTGCACTGGATATCGTGGCCATGCTCACCTTCAAGCTTCGTGGAGGAGATGCCACTGCCCTTTTAGGAGGAACGGTTGGACTCATCATGGTGATAGTGGGTTTTGGAGTCTATGGAAAAGAGGGCTTTGAGAAACTTTCCACTCATGCTCGTGCAGGCTTTATGTTTGGAGTGCGAATCTTTGCCCCTGTTTTTTTGATTGCGAGCTTCTTTTTCATGGGCTCTCCTGGAACGGCAAAAGCCATCTTCGGAGAAGGAGCAAAGGGGCTTCTTTTTGATCTGGGCCAAGCCCTTGCCAATACAGTCCCATTGAGTAAAATTCCCGTGGCCATTGTCCAGGCGATCGTAGGAGGAATCACAGGCCTAGATGGGTCGGGATTTTCTGGACTTCCCCTCGTGGGAACACTCGCTCAGGCCTTAGGAGGACCTACGAAATTGGATATTGCCACTCTGGGAGCACTGGGACAGTATTTTGCTGTGGCAGTGGGTGGGGGATGTATCATCCCTTGGGCGGTGATCCCTGCAGCAGCCATCACAGGGACCGATCCGGTTGAGATAGCGAGGCGCAATCTCATCCCCACCCTTTTAGGTTTTGTGGGGGTTCTGATCGTGGCTATTATAATGCTCTAATCCTTCTCCAATCTCCCTTCCTGACGGAGGCGAGTCAATATCTCTTGAATATTTGGCAGGACCTCGAGGGTGGCCTTCTCACCCTCGAGGATGGCTTCATGCCTCCTCGAAAAATCGGCCGACCCAATAAAACCAACCTTCGGTCGGATCACAATATCTGCCTGAGCAAGCTGGATTGAAGCGAGTTTTGAATACATGATATTGATGGACTGAAGAATGGTCTCAATCGTATTCCCAGGTGGATTCCGATCCGAGCTCGCAGAGATATCTACCGCGATGACGATATCTCCGCCCATTCGTCTTGCTGCTTCCACAGCCACAGGGCTGACCACCCCTCCATCCACATAGACCTTATCTCCAATTTTCACAGGTCTAAAGACCCCAGGAATCGAGCAACTCGCCCTCACCGCCTGCCCTGTATTTCCTTTGCCAAAGATGATCTCCTGACCGCTCTGAATCTCTGTAGCGACTGCATAGAAAGGAATCTTTAGCTTTTCCATAGGAGTGTTTTTCAACATCCTGTTCACAAACTCTTCCAGTTTTTCCCCTTTGATGAATCCATTTTCAGGAAGGGTAAGATCCACCATCTCCTTCTGTTCGATGGAGAAGGAGAGTTTCTGAAGTTCATAGGCGTTCATTCCAGAGGCATAGAGGGCTCCCACGAGACTTCCAACGCTTGTTCCAACAATGAGGTGAATCGGTATTTTATGGAGCTCAAGGATCTTCAGGACTCCTACATGGGCGAATCCCTTTGAAGCACCAGCCCCAAGGACCAGGGCAATCTTTGCTGGCTTTGGAGGCGGGATATAAGGTTCTGAAATAGGAGGTGAAGGTGGCTTCATCGCACAGGAGATAATAAAAAAGAGCCAAACAAAATTAAAAAGGCTTCTCCAAAAAACCATTTTCCTCCCCCCTTTGGACCATTCTCGCACCTTATTGATGAGCTATTTGATGCTCAAACATCTCGAAGGCATGAAAAGAGCTTCTCACAAAGGGACCGGAGGCCACGGCTTTAAACCCTATCTCCTCTCCAATCTTCTTAAACTCCCCGAACTCTTCGGGAGAGACATACCTTTCCACGGGTAAACGATCAGGTCGAGGTTGAAGATACTGCCCGATCGTTAAAAAATCGCATCCTATTTCCCTCAGTTCTTTCATGAGAGTTAAAACCTCTTCCCGGCTCTCTCCCAATCCTACCATAAACCCCGATTTTGTTAACATCCTGGGATCCCATTCTTTTGCCCTCCTTAATAACTCCATCGATCGCCTATAATCTGCTTGAGGTCTAACCCTGGGATAGAGTCGAGCTACGGTCTCCACATTATGATTTAGAACCTCAGGGCTCTCCCTTAACACCATTTCCAAGGAGGATAGATCCCCTTGAAAATCAGGAATCAACACTTCGATTTTGATGTCTGGATCTAAGGCTCGAATAGATCGGATGGTTCGGGCAAAATGCGAGGCCCCTCCATCGGGAAGATCGTCCCTCGTGACAGAGGTGATCACCACGTATCGAAGATCCATTCCTCTTACAGCGGAGGCCACTTTTTGAGGCTCTTCTTCTGATGGAGGAAGGGGAAGCCCGTGTTTGACAGCACAGAACCCACAATTTCTTGTACAGATATCTCCAAGAATCAGAAAGGTGGCTGTGCCCTGAGAGAAGCACTCTCCCTGATTGGGACAGCGGGCTTCCTCGCAAACCGTATGAAGGCCTGTCTCTTCGAGAATAGACCTCACTTTCATAAGTTCTGAGAGAGGAGGAATCCTCTTCTTAAGCCACGGTGGTTTTCTCATCCCTTATGCCCTCCCCCTGAGTGGCTTTGGCAGATGAATGGCCAACCCATCCACATCGAGACAGGCTTCTTTGAGTGCCTCAGGAAGAGTGGGATGGGCCTGGATGAATCGGGTAAACTCTCTTACCTTCCCTCCAATCATGGTTAAAGCCACAGAAGCAAGTATATTTGCTTCCGGTCCAAGAATATGGATTCCTAAGATGGTCTCTTCTTCCTGACTGGCAATCACTTTAATCCAACCTTCGGGTTCACCTGATAGGACAGCCTTTGGGTTGGATCGAAAAGGAAATCGTCCAATCTTGATTGGACCCCTCTCTTTTGCCTCTTTCTCCGTGAGACCCACTGAAGCAATCTCAGGATAAGAAAAGATACAGAGAGGAATGAAAGGTTTCTTCCATTGCCGTTTAAAACCCATCGCATTTTCTCCAGCCACTATTCCCTGCTCCATCGCGAGGGGGGCAAGCATCGTTTCTCCAATGACATCCCCAAAGGCATAAACTCCGGGTAAGCTTGTCTCCAGATAGGGATTTACATTAATTCCCTGCGGGGTATTTTTGATCCCTATCTCGGTAAGATTGGGAGCTATATTGGGAGCCCTTCCGATGGCCAAAAGAACCTTTTCACAACGGATCTCCATCCGCTCTTTAGCGGTTTTTATTTTTAGACTGAGACTTTTTCCATCTGGGCGAAGCTCTTCGACGGAAGACCCTGTAAAAATTCGAATCCCCTCCCTTTCTAAAAACCTTCTAAGATTTCGAACCAATTCTTCTTCAACCCCGGGTAGGATCCTGTCCAGAATCTCTATGATAGTGACCTTCGACCCTAATGTATGAAAAAGGGTGGCAAATTCCACTCCGATATATCCCCCTCCGATAATCACCATCTCTTTAGGGATCTCTTGGAGCTCAAGGGCATCATCGCTCGTCATAATCTTTTCTCGATCAGGTAAGAGAGGAGGAAAAATCTTAGGGGTCGACCCCGGAGCCAAAAGGAGAGTGTCTCCTTTTAGAGTCAACCTTTCTTTATCTTCTTTCCCAATCTCCACCTGTTCTGAATTCAGAAGATGGGCCTCTCCCCGAATGATTTCCACTCGATAGGAATTCAGCAGTAATTCAATCCCTTTTACTAATTCACCAACGACCCTTTCTTTTCGCTCCATCATGGATTTAAGAAGATCGGAGGGATTGGGAGGGTCGAGTTTAAAGACGGGAGACTTCTTAAGGGAGCGAAGAAGTTTAGCATCATGGAGGAGCGTCTTGGTTGGAATACAACCCCGATTGAGGCATGTCCCTCCAATTCTATCTTTCTCGATGAGAGTGACTCGGGCCCCTAATTGAGCGGCTCGAATCGCTGCGACATAACCTCCCGGTCCCCCTCCAATCACGATGATTCGTTTTGAGTCCATCTGATTTTCTACTTCAAATCTCCGAGTTGCAAATCTCTTCGATGGTCTTCTGCTCCCACGCCCTTTGAAAAATCTCTTTGAAATGAAAAGAGACCCTCTCTACTACCCGATCCCTTGAAATCTCTTTTCCCAGAATCTCCCTGATCGATGTCATCTTCACTCCCTGAAGACCACATGGATAGATCCAATCAAAATATTGTAGTTCTGTCCGGTAATTCAATGCAAACCCATGAAAAGAGACCCACCGTTGAATGGCTATCCCGATCGAGGCAATCTTCTTGTCCCGAACCCAAACCCCTCGATTTCGAAAATCCCTGCTTCCTTCAATTCCAAAATCTCGAAGGGCTCGGATGAGGACTTCCTCAATTTCATAGATATACTGAGTGACCCGGTACCCGTAGTCCTTTAAATTAAGAATAGGATAACCGACCAGTTGTCCAGGACCATGGTAGGTCACCTCCCCTCCTCTTTCCACTTGAATGAGAGGAATCCCCATCTCTTTCAAAACCTCAGGAGAAACCAGAAGGGAGGAACGATCCCCCCGCCTTCCAAGGGTGATGACGTGAGGATGTTCCAGAATCAATAGGAGGTCAGGCAACCTCTCTTCTACCCTCTTTAACCAGAGCTCGTGCTGGAGGTCCCATGCCTTTTTGTAATCGATGAGACCGAGGTCTAAGATCAATCCTTTCTTTTCCACAAGGAATCCCGAGATTCGGAGCCCCTCCGTCGAATCTCATCATTTTGGGCTCCACCTCAGTTTCGGTTTTCTCGCGGCCAGCACTTCGTCAAGCCTTCTGACCTTCACCCTCTGAGGAGCTTGACGAAGGAGGTCCGGATTCTCTTCGGCCTCTTTTGCAATGAGGATCATCGTCTCAATCAATCGGTCAAGTTCGTCCTTACTCTCCGTCTCTGTGGGTTCTATCATCAATGCCCCTTTCACGACTAATGGAAAGTAGATGGTCGGAGGATGAAATCCATAATCAATGAGTCTCTTGGCTATATCCAAGGTGGTCACATGATTCTTCTCTTGATATCGATCCGTGAAAACACATTCATGCATACAGGGTCGATCATAGGGAAGGTGGTAATGGTCTTTCAATTTTTTCATTAAATAATTGGCATTGAGCACAGCCAGTTCACTGACCCTCTTGAGACCTTCTCCCCCCATCGAGAGGATATAGGTATAAGCCTTCAGCATCACCCCAACATTTCCATGGAAGGCCCGTATCTTTCCTATCGTTTTAGGGCGATTCCAGTTCAGATAATACTTCTCACCTTGACGCTCGATGACCGGAATAGGAAGATAGGGAACCAACTCCCTTTTAACCGCCACCGGGCCAGCCCCTGGGCCTCCTCCTCCATGGGGGGTGGAGAATGTCTTATGAAGATTGAGCTGGACAACATCTACTCCAAGATCCCCTAATTTCACGATTCCCATCAGGGCATTGAGGTTGGCTCCATCACAATATACAAATCCTCCTCTTTGATGAACGATCTCGGAGATCTCTCCCAATTCCTCCTCAAAAAGACCCAGGGTATTGGGATTGGTGACCATGAGGGCAGCTACCTCCTCGTTCATCTGCTCTTTGACTTGTTTGGCACTGAGGATCCCTCTCTCATCCGACCTAATTCCCACCATCTGGAAGGAGGCAAGGGTAGAAGAAGAACAGTTGGTCCCATGGGCTGTATCAGGGACCAGGATCTTGCTCCTCCTCTCTCCTCGATCACGAAGACAGGCCCGAATCATCATCAAACCCGTCAGCTCTCCATGGGCTCCTGCAGCGGGTTGAAGCGTTACCGCATCCATTCCTGTAATCTCGGCCAGAAAAGTTTCAAGTTCATCCATCACCCTGAGAATCCCCTGGCAGATCTCCTCAGGGGTATAAGGATGAAGCTTAGAGAAACCCTGCAATTTTGCCACCTCTTCATTAAGCTTTGGATTATACTTCATCGTACAGGAACCAAGAGGGTAAAGCCCACTGTCCACCCCGTAGTTCCATTGGGAAAGTCGGGTAAAATGACGGACCACCTCCACTTCACTCACCTCAGGGAAGCCATCCCACTGTTCTCGCAGAAGGTGTGAAGGGATGATCCTCTCAGGATTCACCTCATCGACCTCCCATTCGGGCAAAGAACATCCTCTCTTTCCTCTTCTCCCCTTCTCAAAAACGAGAGGTTCTTCTTGAATTAACCCGGTATCTCTTATTCTTCCCATAGAACCATCCCTTACCTAAGGGTCCATCTCTTATTAATAAGTCCTATCCCCTGTGCTCCTTGCTCAACGCTCATCGCCCTATGGCCTTTCGCAAAAGTTCGGCCCACCTGTCAATCTCCTCTTTCCTATTCATCTCGGTCACTGTGACTAAAAGATGATTTCTTAACTCAGGATAAAACCGTGCCAGCGAGAGCCCTCCCAGAATCTTTTCCCTTCGAAGCTCCTCCAGCACCTCTCGAGGGTCTCTCTCTGACTCTAAAACGAATTCATTAAAGGTCGGGGAGGTGAATCCGATTCGACACCCTCGAATCTCTGAGGCTAACTTCTTTGCATATTCGGCCTTGCTAAGATTCTTAAGGGAGAGCTCTCTGAGACCCTCTTTCCCGAGACAGGAGAGAAAGATGGTAGCCATCAGGGCACAGAGTCCTTCATTCGTACAGATGTTGGATGTGGCTCTTTCCCTCCGAATATGCTGTTCCCTTGTTGCCAGGGTAAGGACAAATCCTCTTCTTCCCTCCAGGTCGATGGTCTCTCCTACAAGCCTGCCAGGCATATTCCTTATCAATTTCTCTCGGGTCGTGAAAATCCCCAGATAGGGACCTCCGTAAGAAAGAGGGATTCCTAAACTCTGTCCTTCTCCAGCCACAATATCTGCCCCAAATAAACCAGGGGGCTTGAGAACTCCGTAGGCCAAGGCCTCACTAAACCCAATGATCAGCAAGGCCCCTTCTTGGTGAACCCGTTCAGAAATTCCGGAAAGATCCTCAATGATGCCGAAGAAGTTTGGACTTTGAAGGACAACAGCGCTCACCTCTCGGTCAAGATGATGAAAGAGAGAATGTTGATCGGTCCGTCCCTCCTCCTTTACATAGGGAATCAACACGACTTCATGGTGTTCAGGGTCGATGTAGGTTTGGATTACCCTTCGATATTCAGGATGGACTGTCTCGGAAAGGAGAATCTTCCTCCTTCTGGTGATCCGATAGGCCATAAGGACTGCCTCTGCTAAACTGGAGGCCCCATCGTACATGGAGGCATTAGAGACCTCCATTGCGGTTAATTGACACATGAATGTCTGAAATTCAAAGATGGCCTGGAGGGTGCCCTGACTCACTTCGGGTTGATAGGGGGTATAGGCCGTATAGAATTCGGATCGTGAGACAAGATGAGAAACAACAGAAGGAATAAAATGGTGATAAGCACCTCCGCCCAGAAAAGAGGAGTAAAGAGGAGGTTGCAGCGATTCAAGAGAGCGCAGTAAATCCACTTCTGAAAGAGGAGAAGGAAGGTTTAAAGGCTTTGTGAGACGATATTGGGGAGGGATCATTCTAAAGAGATCCTCGACCTTCTCCAACCCGATCTCTTCAAGCATCTCTTGAATCTCTTCCGGGGTGTGGGGAAGATAACGATTAAAATCTTTCATCTACTCTTCCTTTGGCAAGAGTCCCTGGTAGGCGTGAGCCGTAAGAAGTCCTTTTAACTCTTCTTTTTGGTGAATTTCCATCTGAACGATCCATCCTTTTCCATAAGGATCTGTATTGATGTACTCAGGATGATCTTTCAACTCTTCATTCCGGTTGATAACCTTCCCGGTCACAGGAGTAAAAATATCCGTCACCGTTTTTACGGACTCCACCACCCCGATACTCTCTCCTTTTTTGAATTCCGCCCCAATCTCGGGGAGTTCGACATAGACAACATCTCTTAGCTCCCTCTGGGCATAATCCGTAATCCCTAAAGTGATCCAATTCCCTTCTTCTCTGATCCATTCATGGGTTTCAGAATAGAGTAACTCTTCTGGAAACTTCATCCTTCACTCCTTGCTTGATTTATTTTAACTCGTCTAAGGGGACATTGATCATCTCCTCAATGATGGAAATGTGTTTCCACTCCCCATTTACCAGGATCATATGTTTAGAGGTCTTTGGAGGCATTTTTCCTCCTTTAAGGGCCACTTCGATAATCTCTTCTTTCGTAATCTTTTCCCCTTCTCTCCATGGCACGACCTCGATCTCCGGCGATTGATAATCGACTAATACACAGGGAATCTTCCGACAGCCCAATCGCTTTAAGGCATGAAGTCGATGGTGACCATCTAAAATGATACAGGTCTTTTGGTCGATACAAATGGGCATCTTCAGCACCCCATCGGAAAGAATTTCATTCTTTAGAGCCTCGAGATAATCGGGTCGAATCTCCTCGTGTTCCTTCAATTCATCTAAATTGATAAAGATAATCTTTTCCTCCTTCATGTCCCTCTGCTCCGACTTCATAATTCCCGCACTCTTGGGAGATAAGCGAATCTATATGAGGAAGAATCACTAAATAAAAAGGAGGAAGACAATCGCTCACCCTTTTGCCTTCCTCCTGTCTTTTTACCTGAGAGATTATTCCGCAGAGAACGGAATTTATCCCCTTCGGTGCCCAGCTCCCTTTCAAACCCAAGGGTCTGGATCTTTCCAGGATCCCAATCTGTTACAGTCCTTTTGCCTGAGAGTTTCTCCCGACTCGGGATTGCCCCTTCGGCGCCCCTCCCCCGAATTAATTTAAATAGGGAGGAGTCTCTCCTGTAACATTAAAAATTTTCTTCCAATCTTCAACCAAAGTCAAGTAAAAATTTTTCTCTTCGGTGTTTCATCACTGAAGGGTCGAAATAAATTTAAGCCCGACAGGACCAACTACCCCTCTCGGGCTTATTTCCCACTTCTGAGTGAGGGGTTAGCCCTCCTTAGTTTATTTTTTCTTGACGAATGGTGAATTTTTTGATATGAGGGTTAAAATTTTTTTATCTCTGACGGAGATATTTTCAATTTTTATAAATCTTTGATTTTTAACTCATTGCTCTGGAGGGGAGGGGTTAGGTCATGGGTTTATTCTTTTTTAGGGTAGGGATTTTCTTCGTTTCATCAATCTTGATTTTGATCTCGGTTACCTCTTCTTATGCTTCAATGGTGCTCTCTGACTCCCCTCCTGAGGGTTCACGAGTCTTTGGACCTGTAACTTTCGTAAGGGAAAAGGGTAGCCCCAGAGTGGAACGAATCTCTTTTTCAATTCCGGAAGTCAATGTTCCCTTTCTCCTTCGCTTGACCAATGGAACTCTGGAGAATCAGCAAAGAGTCTCGAGTGCTCTGGTGAGTCTCAATGGGTGGGAGGTTTTCAGACCCTCCCAATTTAATCAAGGAGTGGCTACTCTGAGTCGCCAAGTTCCTTTAAAGGAGGGGGAAAACCTCCTTGAGGTAAAGCTCGAGAGTGCTCCTGGGTCAAGTGTAACAATAGAGATTTTTCGTCTTTCTTCTCAATTCTGCTCCGTGTTTGGCCCCTATAGATTTATCCGGAACAAAGGGAAACCGATAGAGGAGTCAATGGAGTTTACGCTTCCTTCTCAGTTCAGGGGACCCTATTTAATGAATGTAACCAATGGGGATTCAGAGGGTTCACGTCGAGTGGATTCAGCGATCATTAAGGTGAATGAAACCCCTATCTTTGATCAGAATGATTTTAATGAGCAGGTGGAATCCCTTAGTGAGGAGATTTCTTTATTTTCCCAAAATCGCTTAGAAGTCAAGTTAGCAGGAGCTCCTGGGGATCTGTTGACCATTCAGATATGGGGTTACGATCATATTCCTCCTCTGGTTAGAATAATCAGTCCTAATGATGGAGAGAACTTTGATATCCGTTCCATTCCGATAAAGGGCATTGTGGATGATCCCTCTGCTTCGGTTACCATCAATGGGGTAAGAGTTCCAGTAGGTCCGGATGGTACATTTATGTTGGATGGGGTAGTGCTTTCGGAGGGAGCGAATCTGATCAAAGTGGTGGCTACGGACGGATGTGGTAATCAAGGGGAGGATCAAATATGGGTCTATTTCAGTTCGGGATCTCAGGGTCCTTATCTTCTTCTCTGTGCCGAGCCTTTTCTGGAACAATCTCGAACTCCACCAGAAGAAGGGTGCAGCCAGCAGGCTTTTGCTACTTATACGGGATTAGTTTTAGGTTTGGTGGATGAAAATGCCTCACTTCTCACCCTCCAGGATATTCCTATGGAGGATGGAGTGGAAATCAATGAACAAGGAGCCATATTTTGGGGAAAGCGGGAGGGCCCCTTTTTCTGGGCTTTTGTGTTTATTCCCCAAACGGATGGGGTCCATCCCTTTACAGCAGTAGTGACGAATTCCGAGGGAAAGCAAACTAAAGCTACCGTGTACTTCCTCCGAGATACGACTCCGCCCGGACTCATTGTAACCTCTCCACTGGATGGGATGATTACCAACACACCGAACATTACTATCAGTGGAACGGTTGATGATCCTGAAGCTGTGGTCAGAATCGGATGGTATGGATCTCTCATTCCTGTGGTCGATGGCAGCTTCGTCACCATGTATACCCTCCAGCGAGAAGGAGCGAATGATTTAACAATCACTGCCAGGGACCCTTTTAATAATTATACTTATGTCTCACGACGAGTCATTCTTGATACAGGTCATCCTCTCATCGCCATTACCTCTCCGATATCCAATGCCATCCTATCGGGGACAATAACCATTGGGGTGGAGTCGAGTGATGAGACCTCGGGGGTTGCCACTGTATCCCTTTGGGTTGATGGGCAGCTTCAAGCCACCCTGGATCAGCCCCCTTTTAACTTTCCTTTGAATACCCTCTTATATGACTCTGGAACTCACACCCTTACAGCGAGAGCAATAGATAATTCAGGGAATTGGGCTGAGGCGAGCATCGTCGTCCTTTTTGATCATGGACCGCCTGAGGTGTCCATTACCTCGCCTGTTTCAGGGGTAACGATTTCAGGCACAATTATGGTTTCAGTAGAAGCCCGGGACTCCCTCTCAGGATTGGCAGGGGTGGCCCTCTATTTGGATAATCAGCCTCACTCCACCTTAACTCAGGGGCCTTTCAATTTTACCATAAATACCTCTGGGCTTGTTCCAGGACTTCACACTCTCACTGTGAAGGCTACAGACAGGGTGGGAAATCAGGGCGAAGCGAGCATCACGATAAATGTGGAGAAACTCCTCCAAATAGAAATTACATCGCCGACAGATGGGGCTACGATCAATCAAGCCACGACCGTTGTGCAAGGTAGAATATATGATCAAACTGGAGAGATTGGAGTGACAGTCAATGGGGTTCTTGCTGAGGTCCAAGGTAATGAGTTTGCTGTGATGATCCCGCTTCAAATAGGCCAGAATCTCTTAACGGCTATAGGGACAAGGCCAGATGGAATTCAGGCACAGGCTCAAATTACAATTCATACCGAAATCCAAGAGGACTTTATGAGGTTGAATGCATCACCCACCAATGGAATTTTAGATCAAACTGGGAAGATTGATGTCCATTTGGAGGCAGAGGGAAGTCTTTCAAATCCTGTTTCTACCTACTCCTGGGATTTCGACGGGGATGGAACGTTTGAGAGGGTTGGTTCGGAGGCAAAAATTACGGTCCAATATCTTATTCCTGGCATTTATCTACCGAAGGTGAGGGTCGTCGATGATCAGGGGAATGTTTATGAAAAGAGTACGGTAGTAAATGTATTTTCGAAAGAGGAGATGGATGGGCTTTTAAGATCAAAATGGGAGGGGATGAAGGGAAACCTTTTGGAGAGAGATCTTTCATCGGCCCTGGGATACTTTGTTGACTCTTCGAAAGGGATGTACCAGCGGGCTTTTGAGGTGATCTTGGATAGGATTCCTCAGATTGTTTCAGAGATGGGAGAGATGGAGCCTATATTCATTCGCAACAATATAGCCAAGTATCGGATAGAACGTATCCATTCTCTGGATGGGGGAATCCAGATGATTACCTATTATATCTACTTTGTGAGGGATCGAGATGGATTATGGAGGATTGATCGATTTTAAAGTGGGCTTTATGAGGGGGGTGCTCATTTTATGGATGGGGATTTTGGGAGCAGTTTTGTTGAATCCCCCTGTTCTGGCGAGTTCGGCAAGTTTCTATTATTCGGATGGGCCTTGGATGGGTCGAGTGATTGATTCGGAGACGAAGGAACCCATCGAAGGAGCCGTAGTGTTGGCTGTCTGGAATAAAGTCTATGGAACTCCAACAGGGAGACAACATTATTTTTTTGATGC
>JBBIMX010000057.1:14594-18000 GCA_037444165.1 Deltaproteobacteria bacterium
GCTGGGAGACAAGAGGATGAGCCAGCTTATACAAGGTCATTTAATCATTTTCATGATCCTTTGCAGCCTTGGGATTTAGCGGGTTTTAATAAGACTTTTAAATCCTCTTTGGTTTGGGCTCAGGATCAAGGAATGGTGGGGTCTCTTTTGGGAGGGGATTGGTCTTGGAAAAGAGCAAGAGATTCCTTCTTTAAAGGACTTACTTCTCTCGATAAGACCTCGAGGGAGAAACATTTTTCGGATGCCTTTCGGGCCCTTGGGCAGATCATGCACCTGATCCAGGATGCTTCGGTTCCGGCTCATGTAAGGAACGATCCTCATATTTATATCGATCTCTTTGGGAGAAAGATAGGGAAGTATCACTATGAGTCATGGGTTCAGGACAATCTTGCCAAAATAAATTTAAGCCCCGTTTCTTTTGATAAGTCTATTTTTACCTTCTCCCCGGATCCTCTGGCTCCCATTCCGATTGCCAATCTATTTGATACTAACCAATATGATGGGACCAATCTTGGAATGACCACAGGCTCAATGATTGGGATTACAGAGTATACGAATGCCAATTTTTTTAGTGAAGGGACGGTCTTTCAAAATTATCCTCATCCTACCTATTTGGATACCAATTACTTTTCCATTGATTGGAAGAACCCCGAAGTGATTGATGGGGAGGATGGAAAACAGGATCGGAGGATTTATATTAAGAAGCTCGAAGGGGAGCGTTTAGCCTCCCTCAGTTATATTTCTTATGATTGTATCCAGAAAGGAAGTGATGAATCTTGTCCACTGGTTTTGGATGAAAAAGTCTATGAGGAGTATGCCTCTAAACTGATCCCACGTGCGGTGAGTTACTCGGCGGGGCTTTTGGATTATTTTTTCCGGGGAAAGCTTCAGGTCACCTCCATTCCAATCTTCTATAAGAATCGTCTTATATATTTGAGAGTGAAGATTAAGAATCTAACTCCAAATGAAATCTTAAGGGATGGCGTTTTCACGCTGACTTATAGTTTTCGTCCCAAGGATGGGAATCTGGATGGGTCTCAGGATATATGGGGACAGGATAGTTCTCCGAGTGGGACTCTTGTTGAGGGAAAGGAGGTGGTGATAGATTTCTTCCTTTCAGTTCCGATCCCTCGAGAAAGTTATGCCTCAGCCAAATTTACTTTGGCCTTTAAGGGGACTTTGGGGGAAGAGGTTGGAGCTGTAATTGGGAAGGGCCTTAGTCTTGGGGAGATTAAGTTTGAGGAGGAGTGGGATAACGGGTTTACCGGGAATCATCATTGGGCTCATACAGGGATTACCCTTCTTGGGCAGAATCCCGATAACGGGGCCACATCCAATGTGATTCAGGATGGCTATCTCATTAAAGAGAACATCCGATATGCGGGGTATAAGTCAGCTCGGGTCAATGAGTCCTATGTGGGATACGATGTTATAGGGAATCAATTCTTAGATATTCTTCCCATTTCGATTACCCCTGAGACTTACATTCAATTTAAGATTGATGAAATGGGGATCAATGAGAAGACGCCTGCTTCTCCCGGGTATACCAATGACTGGCAGTACTTGATGTTGACCTTTAATGAGGGGTTAGGGATTCAATACAGTCTAGATCAATTCATCTATTTGGGACCCAAGGTTGTTTATCTTACCTTCGATCCCAATCTAATCATTATGGATAATCTCTATAATCTCTTTGAGAAAGCAGGGATTTCTATACCTCCAGGGGGTTTAATTTTAAGAAATATTGCCTTTGTTCAGCAGCTTTCCATTTTGGATACCAATTCGACCGTAGAGCATCGTCAGAGGATGAAGATCGACAGCCTCCGCCTTATCGAGGGGAAAAGGCAGTAACAGGTTCACCAATCCTAACCCGTTTATGGGTCACTCTCGTTTACAAAAAAACCTCTTCGTTCACTAAGTTGGGAGGCCGTTTTCCAGTGAGACCCGCCACTAAATTCTCGGCGGCCATCATGGCCATCTTGAATCGGGTCTCCCTGGAGGCACTGGCAATATGAGGGGCTAAAACAACATTCTTCATCCCGAGGAGTTCGGACTCCACCTCTGGCTCTCTCTCATAGACATCGAGCCCTGCTCCTGCTATCCTTCCCTCTTTTAAGGCCCAAACCAGCGCTTTCTCGTCTACGATAGGCCCACGGGAAGCATTAATAAGAATGGCCGTCCCCTTCATCAGTCTCAATTCCTCCAAAGAAATATAGTGAACCGTCTTGGAGGATAGGGGAAGATGAAGGGTAATGAAGTCCGATGCCTGAAGCAATTCTCTCTTCTCTACAAAATGGGCACCCAATTCCTCTTCAAGATCAGGTGAGACACGCAGAATATCGGTATATAATATTCTCATCTCAAACCCTTTAGCCCTTTTTGCAACCCTCTGTCCGATTCTACCCAGACCGCAGATCCCTATGGTCTTATGATGAACATCAAGACCAAGAAATTCCATCAATTTCCATCCGCTCCATTTCTCCGTTCGAAGAAAGTGGTCCGCCTCGACCACTCGCCGGGCAGTGGCGAGTAAAAGGGCCCAGGTAAAATCAGCGGTGGTATCATCGAGGACACCCGGAGTATTGGTGACCATAATTTTCCGACGACTGCAGGCCTCCAGATCGATATTGTCGTATCCCACTGCTACATTGGAAAGGATTCGAAGTCTTGGGCAGGAGGAAAGAAGTTCCTCATCGATCCGATCCGTGAGAAGGATAATCGCCCCTTCCTTATCCTTAAGCCTCTCTCTGAGTTGTAACGGAGGCAGTGGAGTCTCCGTTGGATTGAAATCCACCTCAACATATTCCTCAACCCTCCGAACCACTTCATCAAATACCTTCTGACTGATCAGAACTTTAGGTCTCACGAAAGACTCCCCCCTATAGCCTTCTTAATACGAGATCAATCACCAATTCATTGGCTAAACGATGAAGCTCTTCTCTAAGCTTTTGCTCCGATACGGACTTTGGAATCTCTACTTCCATATCCATTTCAAACAGAGGGGTTCCACTCTCCGGTGAAATATGACGAAGGGTCTTCATATCAATGATGTTGATTCCCCGATCGGCAAGGAGACGGCAGACTTTAAAAACGATCCCGGCATGATCGACTCCCGAGGTCGAGATCCTAAACCGTTCCACCCCTTCCTTTGCTCTGAGATGAGCCTCTTCCAGAGTAACCGGAGAATAGAAAAGGGTGAGGTTCTTTTCCCATTCGAGACGCCTCAGACCTGAAGGAAGTTTTTGACTGACCTCTTCCCTCTCAGTAGAAAAAAGAAGGAGAAGGGCAAAATGATTTCGAAGAAGGGTCATACTGGAGTCCTCAATATTTCCTCCACACTCATAGATCACCTCGGAGACATCTGCCACGATTCCGGGGCGATCCTTGCCAATGGCCGAAAGAATAT
>JBBIMX010000058.1:0-16769 GCA_037444165.1 Deltaproteobacteria bacterium
GTCGGTTTTCGTTTTTCAAGGAAAGCAGAAAGTCCCTCTTTTGCATCTTCTGTAAATAAATTATTCACAATCACTTCTTTTGCATATTCAAAGGCCAGACCGTCACTCATATTGATCTGGTTATAGAAGGCCTTCTTCCCGATCCCAAGGGTTAGAAGACTGGATTCGGCTATCTTTTTAGCCAAGGCCTTTGTTTCTGCTTCCAATTGGTCCGAAGGAACGACTCTGTTAATCAATCCATATCTTTCAGCTTCCTGGGCTGTAATCATTCTTCCTGTAAAGAGCATCTCAAGAGCCCTTTTTCTTCCGATGGCACGAGCCAGGGGAACTGCCGGGGTGGTGCAGAAGAGACCAATCTTTACGCCGGGTGTTCCAAATAAGGCTCCTTCTTCAGCGATGGCCAAATCACAGGCAGCAACGAGTTGACATCCAGCCGCAGTGGCTATCCCGTGGACCTGGGCAATCACAGGTTGGGGAATGAGGTGGATCTTTCCCATCACCTCCACACAGGTTTCGAAAATACTTTTGTAGTGATGGATATCATGATTCACCAACTGGGAGATATCATGGCCTGCCGAAAAAACCTTTCCGGCTCCTTTCAGGATGATGGTCTTGATTTCTTTTCGATGTTTTAAATCGTCTAATAAGCGATTCATTTCTCTTAACAATTCCAAGGAAAGGGCGTTTCGCTTTTCGGGACGATTCAGGATGATGGTGCCTATATTTTTCTCCTTTTCGAATTTTAGATTTCGGAGTCTCATCCGTTCTCTCCTTTCATTTATAATTTTTAACCCTTACCAAAAGGACAGAGGGGGTAATGGCATGGATGGCAATTCCTACAATAACCTCCATGGCCAAGTCTTGAAATCTCTTTTTGGGTCAGCGATTCACCGACCAACATTCTCGGGAAAACGATATCAAATAGAGTCGTCTTATGATAAAAAACACAGGCAGGAAGCCCGAGGATTGGGGTTTTGTTTAAAATAGCATAGAGAAACATGGCTCCCGGGAGGATAGGGGTTCCATAAAAGATAATCTTTGCCCCCGCCTTTTTGATTCCCGCATAAGTCAAATCATCAGGATCCACAGAAAGCCCTCCGGTGACTAAAATCAGATCGACGGGTTGATTTTGAAACGAAAGGATAGCCAGGGAAATCCGATCCGCATCGTCTGGAACAACCATTTTTTTTACCATTTTAGAACCAAAAGAGATAAGCTTTTCCTCGATGCTATTTTGGAATCCATTTTTGATTCTTCCATAGAAGATTTCATTTCCCGTAATGATTGCACCGATCTTTAATTTCCGATAAGGGAACACTTCGAGAACAGGCCCTTCTCTTTCACACCAGTTTTCAATCTTTTTAATCTCCTTTTCTGCAATGGTGAGGGAAATGATGCGAGTGGCTCCGACCGCCATTCCAGGTTCACAGGGAGTATATCGATGGAGGGTGGAGAGAATCATTTTTTTTGAAAGATTAATTCGATGAAGAAGGGAAAGGTTTATCTTTAAAAGCCCTTTGATCTTTGAGTAAAAAGTGACTTTTCCTTCTGATGGTTCACTCACTCTGAGATTTTTCCCGGCGAAGGCTTTCCCTAATCGGAGAGCGGCCTCATCCTCATGGAGGGTCCCGGGCTTTAAGTCCAACACGAAGACATGTTCCTTACCTATTTTTAAAAATTCAGGAATATCCTCTTTTCTAATCCTATGGCCTTTCTTAAACCGGGGCCCCTTAAATCTCCCGGGAATAATTTGAGTGACATCGTGGCCCAGGATTTTCCCAACGGCGTCTTCAATTCGGATCGTCTTCATCTTGGATCAACTCCTTTTACCCAATATCTTCGGATAGAATATCCGTGAGATCTTTCTCCCTTAAAAGACTCCTCTTCCATTTTTCAATAGACGGGATGATATAGGGCAGAAGCCTCATTGAATAATAAGGGGGGAGAATGGGTAATCCTATTAGATCCCCAAAGACGACAAGCATGAATAGATGTTCCAGGTGTCCTTTTTCTTTTCTAAGTTCAAGATCCATTTCATGGACGGTCATCCCGTAAAGAATTTCTCTTAATGTTTTAGACCATGTTTTAAAATTTTTTTGGAAGTGGGATAGAATTTTTCCAGCCATTAGAATCATCCATCACCAAAGAGGAAAGACCTCCAAAACGACCCGAATAAGGCTTGATAAAACCGTGGCGACCATTAACCCAAAGAGAACGGCTAAGAGGGCTCCCTTTTTACCGATTTCTCTCCAAAGAGCAGCGATGGTAGCCAAACAGGGAATATAGAACATCACAAACACAGAGAAAACCATGATCTGAGTTTTGCTCAAGAGGGTAAGCACCTCGGTTGTTCCAAGGGCCTGGGTCAACATAATCATGGAGAGTTCTTTTCTCAAAAGGCCAAAGATCAGAGGTGTCCCGATGACTTCAGGAAGTCCCAAGAGGGTGGTCAGGGGAGAAAGGAACCAATTGATATATTTTTCAACCTCGAAGTACTCCATCAAGGCTAAAATGAGGCTTCCAATAATTAGAATGGGCCAGGCAATGACCACAAATTCTTTGATTCGATACCAGGACTTCTTTAGAGTATTTTTAAGAGGAGGAAGTTGATAGGCAGGGATTTCGAGGATAAGACCAAGACTTTGGGGTTCTGAAAAAAAATGAGAAAGAAGTCTTCCCGAGAGGGCAACGATCAGAAGATTGAGGGCAAACAGAGCAAGGGCTGCATTGGGACCAATAAAAAAGGCAACGAGAGCAAAGATAATGGTGATTCGAGCAGAACAAGGGATCATCGTAGCAAGGACAGCCACGATCAAACGATGTTGAGGAAATTCAAGGATTCGTGTCGCCATCACTGCCGGGACACTACATCCGTATCCTAAAATGAAGGGGATGACGGATTTTCCATGAAGGCCTATTCGATGCATAAAGGCATCCATCAGAAAAGCGACTCTGGGCAAATAGCCTATATCCTCAAGGAGAGAGAGACCGATCAGGAAAGGGACCAGGTAAGGGAGGACAATGGCGATTCCTCCCGAAATCCCATGAAGGGCTCCCTGGGTCAAAAAGAAGAGGAGACTTCCTTTTCCCCAAAACTCTTTTGACCCCTCGATCCATCGCTCAAAAAAGCCGAGGAGAGGTTTCTCAACATATCCCCCGAGTCCAAAAATAAAGTTGAAAAAGGCATAGAACACGATGGCCAGGATCAAATAGCCTAAAAAAGGATGCATGACCCATTGATCCATCACCATTCGGATGTCCCTTGCAGGGGGATGAATGACGGTGGCGACTTGTTCAAATAGATTCATCGCCAAGGCGTGTCGCTCCGAGGAGAGAACCTGGTCAGAAGGGACCCCATGGGTCTCTACTAACTTTTCCTGAAAAGTCCGGATTTGATCGACCACATCGTTATTCCTTTGAATTTCGTTTAAGAAAAGAGGATCATCCTCGAGAAGTTTAATAGCTAAAAACCGCAGAGGAACCTTCTTTTTAGATAATCCTTTGTGATGGAGTAAAGAAGTGGTTTGGCTGATCACCTCTTCAATGTCTTTGCTAAACTTCAGGT
This sequence comes from Deltaproteobacteria bacterium, assembly GCA_037444165.1. Lineage (GTDB taxonomy): Bacteria > Desulfobacterota > BSN033 > BSN033 > UBA1163 > CALIBK01. The sequence goes on from JBBIMX010000058.1 coordinate 3,566, forward strand.
TGATTCCTATTGTTTTTTCTTCATAGACATGGAGAGCTTCGTGGAAGAGCTCCTTCAATCCTTTTCCCGTTTTTGCAATCGTTGGAATCACAGGGATCCCGAGAATCTTAGACAATTTTTGGTGATCGATCTGAATTCCTTTTCTTCGAGCTTCATCCATCATGTTAAGACAGAGAACCATAGGGACTTCGAGCTCCAGAAGCTGAAGGGTCAGTTCCAGACTCCGGCTAAGTAAAGAAGCATCCACCACATTGATAATGACATCCACTTCTCCAGAAAGGAGGTGACTTCGGGCCTCCAATTCGGCTGGATCACCCGAGGTCAAGGAGTAGGTTCCAGGAAGATCGATGCAGTGACAGGTATACCCATTAATGTGGATATTGGTTTCGGTATATTTTACTGTTGTTCCTGGAAAGTTGGAGGTGATGGCTTTATAGCCTGCGATATGATTAAAGATGGTGCTCTTCCCGCAATTGGGTTGACCTGCCAGAGCAATTCTCACTCAACTTCCTCTACAATAATCCGCGAGGCAATTCCTCTTCCGAGAGCCACTTGACTTCCATGGACTTCGACCAGAATAGGGCCTCGGAGGGCTCCAAATCTCAAGATCGTAATAATATCCCCGGGATGAATCCCCATCTGGCTGAGCCTCTGCCTCACCCCATGACCGCCCTGGATATCAAGGACTTTTGCTTTTCTGTTCTCAATGATCTGATCCAGAGTCATCGCCTTAATCTCTTCTTCATATAAATCTTAATCGAAAGATCTCGCGAGTTGCAACCTCTTTTTATTTCCCATTCAAATCTTTCAGGAAAAATGGACGAGAAAAGAATAGACTGATCAGAAGATCTGGAGGGGTTTCCCTTGAGCCAAAGGTTACATCCATCCCAAAATTAAACACATAGAGGAAAAAAATGGAGTGAAGTTTTATTCCTTATCTTTTCAGTGGATTCAGGATGGCTTTGGCAAAATCCACTGATTCTACCCCAGGGGATTGAATCCCTCTCATCTCATAAAAGGCTTCGACCTTTTCGATGATACGGTTTTCTTCCAGAAAGGTCTTTTCCAGTGAATTTTCCAATCCTACCAATTCTTCTTTTGGGAAGAAAGTAAAATCTCCAGAGATTTCTATCTCCTCAATCTTATCTTTTGAAATCTCTTCCGCCGTTCGAATCAGGCCCCCCCTGGCTTTATGAAGCCCAAATAAAAGCTCTACCCCTTCCTTGATCTTCACCCCTTTGGAGAGTTTTGGAGTTTTTTTGAATAAGAATTCTTCAGAAGTCATCCACGATTCCAATCGTTTCATCTCGTTAAGGATCTCCTGGGTTAATGAGGCAGGCGTAAGGGGACCGACCCGTTTTTCAAATTGTTCTTTGAGAACGGAAAGAATCTCCTGTCGAGGGGGAATGATTCCTAATTCCCTCTTCATGGTCGTTAAATTCTCTTCCATCGTTTTAAACACTTTATCTCTAAATTTTTCATCAGGGACCTTCAGGATTTTGCTCATCGTTTTATAATCAAAATCCAGAAGAATGCCCCCTACAAAAACCATCGATTCACCAATATTCCCTCCTCCTTCACCGGCTATTTTCCGTCCTTCTCGAGTCACAATATCATTGACACTTCGATACTCAGCTTGAATTCCAAAGGCTCGGTAGGTTTCCACAGGGGCCTCTGAAAACCAGGGGAAGATGTCATGGATGGCTTTAGGGAATCTTGGATTATCCTTTCTCCAGATGAGTTGATAGAAGATCTGGTTTTCATCGAGGTAGGTGGCTCCACCACCCACTTCTCGACGCATATAGGGAAGGCCCATGGTCCGGCAGGCTTGAAGGTCGACCTCCTGCTCGGCATCCTGGAAATATCCAATACTGACCAGAGGGGTTTGGGGGGAGACAAGAACCAATGCTTCAATCCCCATCCGGGCAAGGGCATGAAAGATAAGCATCGATTGTTGACCAGGAAGTTTTCCGAGATCAAAAAAAAGCATCTTCTCCTCCTTTATTCTCTTAGGGTGGCAATTAACCTTTTGGGTTTCAAGAAAAGATCAAGGGCATCCGAAATGCTCTTCACGAGAATATCCGAGTCCTTCAAAGTGGAAACGGAGACCCCTTCTTCTCCTAATACCAGGATTCCAAGAGCCGCTTCTTTTAGCATCAGGCGATCGTTATTCCCATTGCCGATGGCCACGGTTCTGGAAGGATCCAGGGATTCCAAAAATTTTAGTTTTCCCTGGGCACTCCCTTCTTCAGGAACTTTGACTAACGTGACCTCTAAATCGGAGACCATCTGTTCAGCATTTCCTTGGGTATCGGCGGTCAAAATATAGATGTTTAAATCCCTGGAGAGATGGTCCAGCTTTTCCTTGACGATAGGAGAGATTTCCCCATCCGTAGAGAGAGTGCCGTTTAAATCCAGGATCAAATTCTCAATCTCCATATTTCCCCAGCCTGGAATAATAATATTGATCATCGTTCTCCTCGATTTCTAAAAGATGGATAAAATTTTTTTTAATTTAACCTATAGATGTTCCGGCGTCAAATCGTCCATTCCGTCCCTACACATCCATAAAAAAATCGGTCTCCGAACTCTTGACGAAGTCGAAAGGCTGCTCTCATTCCTGTGCAGTGGGAGACCCCGATCTGGTCAATTTCAAATTCCTTTAAAGATTTGATCGATTCCTCCAACTGCTCGGGGGTCAAAAAATCCAAGTGGGTTCCACCAAGTATCGCATGGAATTTCTCTTTTCTCATTTTGAAGACCACGTGGTGAATGATATTGATCATTCCCGAGTGGGCGCAGCCAAGGATTAAAATCATTCCTCTTGGGGTATCTAAAATGAGAGATTGATCATCCAAAAACAGGTCAGGACATCTCTGACCATCCCATTCACTAAAAAGTCTTGGATCTGGCTTTTCAAATGGGGTCCGCCGGGGGACTTCACCTGTTAAGAATATCCCTTCTTCTACTTGTATGAACTCTGTATTGAATCTGAAATTGGCTCCCAGAGATTCTAAGTAACCCTTTTTATAGGGGATTCCAACAAAACGTTGTGTTTCCTTTTCCCCTTCTTTGGTGATGGCCACTCGGTCCAGGAATACATGAGGATGGACATGAACATCGACCTTTTCAGTCCCTTTGAGAACTTCAGAAAGGCCTCCAGTATGATCGTAGTGTCCGTGGCTCAAAAAGACTTTCTTAACCCTTTTTAAGTCCTTTCCAAAAGCAAGGCTATTTGGTAAAATTGTTTTTCCACCCCCTGTGTCAAAAAGATAATCTCCATAATCTGTTTCTATGAAGGCTGAAAATCCGTGTTCACCCAGTCCTTTCAACCGACCCACCAAATTTTCGCACAGAATAGTGATTCGAACGTTCACCTGAATTGCTCCTTTCTTTAAGGGAATGGAATTTTCAAATTCGAAATTAATTTATCCCATTTCTTTGATCAAGTGAAGGGGTTATTCAATGCAATCCTTTTCTACATTGCGTTTTTAGATGGGCCATTTTATATTTTTTCTGTGATTCCAATCAAAGAAGCCCTTCGTCGTATTCTTTCGACCATTCCTCTCTTAGGAACGGAAAGGGTTTTCCTTTTGGAAGCCTTAAATCGGATTAGTGGGGAAGAGGTCGTTGCGACCCGAAACCTTCCTTTTTACGCCCATTCAAAGAGAGACGGCTACGCCGTAAGATATGAGGATGTCAAAGAGGCCTCGCCGGATTCACCCATTCGACTCAAAGAGATTGGAGAAGTTCGTGCTGGCTTCTTTTCTGAAAAGAGGGTTCAAAAGGGAGAGGCCCTTCGGATCATGACGGGGGCCCCGATTCCAGAGGGGGCTGATACCATCATCCCCTTAGAAGAGACCCAAAAAGAAGACAGGTTCGTGCATATTCTTAGGGCATTTTCCCCGGGTCAATTTATCCGAAAAGAAGGGGAGGAGGTGAGAATTGGGGATCGAGTTCTTTCTGCTGGGGAACTCGTTCGCCCTTATGAGATTGGGCTATTAGCCTCTTTGGGTCGTTCAACCCTCCATGTCTATCAAAGACCAAGGGTTGCTCTCCTCGCAACAGGAGAAGAATTGATAGATGTGGATGAACCTTTTGGTGGAGCCAAGATTATTTCGAGCAATCTCTATACCCTGACTTCACAGGTCAGAGAATGCGGTGCTTACCCCATTCGATTAGGGATTGTGAGGGATCAAAAAGAGGAGATGAAGGGGAAGATCCTCGAGGGGTTAAGGTCAGATCTTGTGATCACCTCTGCAGGGACTTCAGCAGGCGACTATGATTTGACGCGAGAGGTCATTAGGGAGATGGGTGGGGAATTAATCTTCTCGCAGGTGGCGATGAAGCCGGGTAAAACCGTGGCTTTCTGGAGATTAAACGGGAAGCCCATTTTTAATCTACCCGGCAGTCCTATGGCTTGTATGATTTCTTTTGAAGAGTTGGTTAGACCTGCCCTTTTGAAAATGATGGGACACCTTCAAGTCTTTCGACCTGCCGTAGAGGGAAAACTCAAAGAGGATCTCCCGGGGGAGGGGGGACTTTATCGCTTCATTTATGGACGGGTCTCTTTTGAACAAGGAGCGTTTTGGGTCACTCCCATCCTTCCAAAAGATCCCGGATGGTCGGAGCTTATGCGAAAGGCTAACGGGTTGATTACGATCCCGGAGGATCAGGAAGCAATGAAAGCAGGGGATAGGGTAAGCGTCCAATTACTGGATCTCAACTTTTAAAAGGAGTGTTGCATGATTCCTATCATTTCAATTGTTGGGAAATCAGATAGTGGAAAGACCACTTTTATTGAGAAATTAATTCCGGAACTGACCCGACGAGGGTATCGAGTCGCTACCGTAAAACACGACATTCACGGTTTTGAAGTAGATCGAGAGGGAAAGGATAGCTGGAGGCATAAGCAGGCGGGGGCCCACACGGTGGTGATTTCTTCTCCCACTAAGTTGGCCTTGATTCGAGATGTTGAAAAGGACTTAAGCCTTGCAGAGCTTCGGGAAAAATTGATCCAAGACGTAGACCTAATTCTTTCGGAGGGGTATAAAAAGGACCTCCAACCCAAAATTGAAATTTTTAGGAAGGAACTTCATGAAAGCCCTTTATGCACGAAAGAAGATCATCTTATTGCCCTTGTTTCAAATCAAGAAGTTCCCATCGATGTTCCTCGTTTTTCTTTGGATGATGTCAAAGGGGTGGCCGATTTTATCGAAGAAACCTTTTTAAAAAAAAGAGAAAAGAGTCAAATCCTCCTTAAGGTGGATGGAAAAATCATTGCCCTGAAGCCCTTTATTCAAGAGTTTCTTTCTGAATCCATTAAAGGAATGATTCGCTCCTTAAAAGGATGTGAGCAGCCCAGGAGGATTGAAATTCTTATTGAAGATTGATTCAGATTCTCGAGAGATTTCATCGACCGTTTTTTAAGTTGAATGTTCAGTGACGGATGACCCAGAAGGATTCCTCTCGAAGGGCGACTCGCACCTTTTTCCCCTTCCAGAGATCCAAATTCCTGAAAGCGTAGTTTGGAATATGGATCTCGAAAAGAAGGTTTCCCTCCTGACTCTGAAAATGGACGAGATGATAACGACCCCGATCCATAAAATCGACGATTTCTCCCTCAAAAATATTTCTTTTTAAGGATTCCTTTACAGGTTTTCCCTCCCGTAGAATCATGACCTCCTCAGGGCGAATAAAAAGATTCAATTTTTCCCCTTCCCTATGGTCAGGAGGCATCGGGAGAGAGAAAAGAAGGCCATTGACCCCCAAAAGCCATCTTCGTTGATCAGGATCCTTTGCCACGGTGCTGACGGGATAGAGGTTTCTCAATCCCAAAAATTGTGCCACTTTGTTTGAGCTGGGTTTTAAAAAGATTTCCTCTTTGGTTCCCACCTGTTCCACTTTCCCGTCTATAAAGACCGTGATCCGATCAGCCAGAAGGTAGGCCTCCTCAACATCGTGGGAAACACATAGAATCGTTGGCCGAAAAGAGGAATGAAGGGTCTTCAGGAGTTGTTGAATCTCAAATTTAATAGACGGGTCGAGCCCTGTGAGAGGCTCGTCGAGAATAAGAAGTTTGGGTTTTGACGCCAATGCCCTGAGGAGAGCGACCCGTTTCTTTTCCCCCCCGCTGAGACGAGCAGGATAACGTTCGAGGAGAGTTTCTATCTTGGTGATGGAGATGAGATCTCCAATATAAGATTCGTAATCCTTTAGTTGAAGTCCTCTTGCTTTAATTCCATAGATAATATTTTCCCATACATTCAGATGGGGAAAGAGGGCTAAATCCTGAGGAACATAAGAGACCTCCCTTTTTTCAGGGGGAAGCCCTTGAACTTCTTTTCCATCAATCCATATTTTTCCCTTTCTGGGTCTGTGAAGCCCAACGATGGATTCGAGAATCAGAGTTTTCCCACTCCCTGTGGGTCCGAGGAGAAAGTGAAACTCTCCCCTTTCAATGGCAAGATTAAAATCGGAGAATTCAAAGGTTTTTAGGCGAATGGTTAATCCTTCAATCTTAATCATATCGATATCCCTTCCCGATAAAACGCACACTGTAAAGTGTTCCTATCCCGATGAGGAGTAAGATGAGAATAAGGATAACCGCCTTTTCAATATTGGCAGAGGCTAAGGCCGTAAAAATGGCAATGGGCATGGTCTCCGTTTTCCCCGGCATGGCACCCGCAAGGGTGACCGTAGCTCCAAATTCACCCACCGCTTTGGCCCAGGAAAGAATCCCAGAGGCAAGGAGCCCTTTGTAGGAAAGGGGAAGGGTAATTCGATAGAAAGTCTTCCATGGAGAAGAGCCGAGGGAACGAGCGACCGCCTCATATCTTGGAGAGATTTCATCGAGCGAAGCCTTCATTAATCGGGTGGCAAGACCTGCCACCGTAGCAAATTGAGCTAAGATGACTCCTGGGATTTCAAAGACAAAATAGATCCCTTTTTCTTGGATAAGTTTTCCCATCGGGGTATTGAAGAAAATAAGGAAGGCAGCTCCAAGGGCGATAGGGGAGAGAAGCATCGGGATCTCTAAGATCGTATCAATGATATTTTTCCCAATAAATTCGAATCGGGAGAGGGCATAGGCTGAAGGAAGGGCAATCAAGATGGCCAGGAAGGTCGAAATGGTGGCTGCCACCAAACTTAATCGAATAGAATATAAAGTATTGGAGTTCAGCCAGGCATCCCAAAATCCCTTTCCTCCAATAAAATAGAAGAGGGATAGGATTAACCCAAAATAAAAAAGGAAAATGACCAAGGCTGCTCCAATCAGGGTATGACGAAATCCCATTACTTCCCTTTTCTCCATTCTAATGGAAGAGCATATTCTCCTCCTACGGGGGTATAAGGTTTGGTGAACTCATAAGCTTCTCGAAGGTCCATCAGATAGTGATATTTTCGAAAGATATTCTTACCTTCCGAAGAAAGGAGAAAATCGATAAATTTTTGGGCTGAGGTTTGATCCTGGGTGAATTTTGAAATAGCGATAGGAAGATAGCCTATTCTTGGGATCTCTTCCGGTTTTAAATAGACGGTTTCTATTCTTTCAGGATCCCAGTATTGAAAGACCCTCCATCCAAGGACCGCGTCTACGGCCTTCAGAGAAATCGCATTGGCTGTTTTTTCACAGCTTTCTGTATAATTCACTAAATTCCTTTTCAATTTCTTTTTTTCATAAGGGGTCAAGTTTTTTTCAATAATTTCCACTGCATAAGTCCCTACACAGACGAATTCAGGATTCGCTATCGCGACACGGATCCCCTCCCGGGTCAAATCCCTAAGGTTAAAGACCTTTTTCGGATTTCCTTTTTGAACATTGATTGAAGGGATAAGATAGACCACGATTTTCTCCGTATCCGGAAAGACTAAACCTTCTTTTTTGGCCTTTTCCATAAAATCGGAAGACCCCGGAAAATAGAGGTCTCCCTTTTTCACCAATTTCATTTGTGAAAGAACAAAGCCCGAGCCCCCAAACGTGGTGTTGATCGAGATCCCAAATCGTTTTTGGAAGAGTTGAACCACCTCTTCGGTTGCAGGTTTACTGGCTGCTCCAGCAAAAAGGAGTAATCGTGAAGCAATCGACTCTTTTTGATACCCTCCGATAAGCGTTAGAATGATCCAGATCATGACCCATCGTTTCATTTTGGTTTTTTCTTCTCCGGTGAATAAAAATATTTTTGGAAGATCTTCTCGATCGTCTCCCTTGCCTCTTTTCGAAAAGGCTCGTAACGAGCCATCAGGTCCTTCGCTTCCGAAGTAATGAGAGAACCCCCTCCAAACTTTCCTCCCACTTTTCTTCGAAGAAGGGGGATTTCAAGTCTTTTTTCCATCGTTCGGATGAGCCGCCAGGCCTTACTATAGGACATCTTCATTTGAAGGGCGGCTTGATGAAGAGAGCGAGTCCGTTCCACCCTCCTCAAGAGTTCATAGGGCCCATCCCCGAAGGCTTTCCCATGATGATCGATCCAGATCTTTAGTCCTACCTTCATCCTTCCTTTTAGCGTTATTTTTATTTGAGAATAACGGTAAGAAAGATTTTTGTCAAGGTTTGTTCTAAACCCTCTATAATGAAGAGGCCTTTCTTACTCCTCATGTTTATGAGGAAGAGGATGGAAATGGAGATGGCGATGGACGATCGGTCCATGCCGATGGACATGCTCATGGATCAGATTGACCGAAAGTAACAAGTCAGGGTCTGACAGGATATTTTCAGTGCGGTCTATTCTTACGAGTCGATGGTCCTCTGAGAGGACAGCTACACGGCTTGCTATCTCACTTACCAATTCCAGATCATGGGTGGCAAAGACGATCGTTTTTCCCGCCTGATGAAGGGTGAACAGAAGTTCGACCAAAAAAACCTGAGTTCGGGGATCGAGACCATTGGTCGGTTCATCAAAGAGAATCACTTCAGGATTCATGGTCAACACAGACCCAATAGCCACCTTCTTTTTTTCTCCTCCTGAAAGCATGTAGGAGGGACGATCCCTTAGGTCAAAGAGAGAAAGCATTTTTAGGATTTGGATACCTCTCTGATGGGCTTCTTCTTGACTCAGCCCTATCTGGAGAGGTCCATATATCACTTCCTCATAAACCGTCGGGCAAAAAAGCTGAATATCGGGATCCTGGAAAATATATCCTACCCGTTCCCGGAACATTCTTAAAAACTCCCTGTCTTTTAAAGTCTTTTCAGAGACCTCAAGACCCTTAAAAAAAACCTTTCCTTTATCCGGATAGATCAGACCATCCATAATCTGAAGGAGAGTGGATTTACCACTTCCATTTGCCCCCACGATAGCCAAAAGGTCTCCCTCCTTTACTTCTAAGCTCACTCCTTCCAGAGCAGTAAACTTCTGGTCGTACCGAAAAGTAATCTCTTCGACCTTTAAGATGGTTGACATATCGGTTTATATTATTAAAATTAGAATTCCCAAAAGGAGAATGGAAATACCGGTCAGGAGATTTCTGATATCGAGAGGACGAGGGGAGGGGGCCTTGAGGGTCCCTGTAAATCCTCTTGAAACCATTGCCCGGTAAAGTTCTTCAAATCGTTTTTGGGATCGTTGAAACAGGAATACTATTCTCCCTGCCACCCATGATCTCATCACGGAGCTTTTCTCGCCCCCTGTATATCGTGCCTTGCGAGCCAGAAATATTTCCAGAATCATTTTGACAAAGAGAAAGAGATATTTATAGGTCAGGGTGATCACCATCACCATTCCCACAGGAATTCGAAAAAGGAGAAGCCCTCTCATCAGCTCCGGGAACGGAGTCGTATAGAAAACCAGCAAAGTAATCGAAAGAGAGTTGATCACTCGACAGGCGATCATCAATACTCCTGAAAGGCCTTCATTAGTGATCCCTATCCGCTCCGGAAACGAAGACGTATAAGGGATAAGGAATTTTGGCAAGGAGAAGAGGGGGAGCAGCAATTCTCCAGGAGAAAAGAGGTTAAGGGCAGATGGAAGGGGGATGAGAAAGCCAAAGATCCCCCCGGTGACCAAAATCTTTTTATAAAATTGGAAGAGAGGGAGTCGGGAGAAAATTCCGAGGACCAGGACCATGATTCCAAGGAAAATCTCCCCCGTAAGAGTTTTCAGTAAGCTCACAATCACAATAAGATAGATCAGGAAGAAGAGTTTTATCCTTGAGTCAATCTTCTGAAATAACCCTTCCCGGGATGCCGTTTCCCATTCCATATAGCTTGCCAAAATGAACTTTGAGAGGGAGTGAATAGCTCTGTCCAGATAGGAGGGAGGGACTCCCTTTTTCGGGTGTTTACCTTAATGTTTTGCTGTTCGATAAGGAAGGCTGGGATCTCTGGTTTCATGAAATAGAGTTAAAAGAAAAAGGAGAGGGTCACAATCCCTCTGTATTTTTCAAGACCTTCCGCTCCTTGTTGTTCTCTTTTTTCATTGAGATGCTTCCAGATAGGAAACTTAATTAAAAGTCCGAGATTGGCATTCCATAATTTGGATGACCCTAACCGGACTCCAGGAGAGAGATAGAGGATCGTTCCTCCCGTAGCCCTTAACTTTTCTCCTTGTTCTTCATCCCGTGCGATTCGAAGAAGATTCAGTTCCATCACGCCATCCACTTGGGATAGAAGTTTTTCAGGTTTTCTGTACAAACCATAGACTCCTGCGAGGTTCAATCTCCATTCGTTTCCAAATTTAAATCCTTCCCTTCTGGTAAAGATCTCATAAGAGGTGTCTAAGGTGACGGAAAGGGGATGGATGATTTCCTGGCAAGCCGCTATTCCAATCGAAAAGGAAGGGCTTCCGAATCCAGGTTGCATCCCGGGATCAATCTCACCGCCGAGCTCTTTTTTATTCTTCCCCGTGGGGAGAGTAAATCCACTGATGAGAGAGAGATAGATCTTCTTACTTCCTTCGGAAACGGCCGTATCTTCTGGGCTATTCAGCCCAAATCTCTTTCCTGGATCATAGTTCAGTCCAAGCTGGAAGCTGAGTTTCACATCACCTATCCCCCGATTCGTCCCCAGGGAGTCTTGCGATTTAATATTGTAAGGAAGGAAGATGTTCCCCGTCAGGTAGGAGGTGATTCCATAGGAGAAGCCGAGGGTATAAAAAGTAAAATGATCCTTATTCTCGGGTTCTGCAAAATGATATTTCCGCCACTCGACCTGTTCTATGCGGCCTGACAAGACGATACCCCCTTTGGGAAGAGTGAAGGGAGAATTGGTATCAACGGGTGTTCCCGGACCCATTGCAAGGCTAATCCCTCCATGATGAGCCCATCCATAGAGAGGAAAGAGAATAACCATCAAGAACATTACCGCCACGATCGCCCTTTTTCCCATCCTTATTCCTCCTTCTCAATTAGTTTTTTCTCCTCCGAGAAAGATAAAGAGAGATGATACCGAAGAGGCCGAAGATCACACTGACCCCAACCATCATCTTGGTATATTTTGCGACCAAGGGCTTTTCAAAAGACTCTAAATTAAAGGCCTTATCTACTTTTACATCGATGGTAATTCCGTGGAAGCCATGTGAGGATTCTCCAAGGACTTTGATTTTCCAGATCCCCGGGCGATCCGGTAGAAAAGAAAGGAACCCAGCTCTATTCGTCCTTCCAATTTGATAAGGCTCGGTATCTCCTGGTCCATATATCTCGTATTCAGAATAGCTTGCAGGGTCACTTTGGGTGTAAAAGATTTTCGCTGAGATTCCTTTGGGTTGGATTTCGTAATGAATGGTGTGGGCATAGAGTTTCCCTTCGGTTTCCCAGATCATCATGAGAGAAAGGATCGATATGGCTATTAAATTTATTCTTTTCATTGGCTTACCTCGAAACTCATGGTGGTGGTGAGATGAATAAAATCTCCATCAGGATCATCCTTTAATGCCACCTTATGAAGGGTGGCTATCCGTTGAGGCCCCCGGGTGAAGGGTAGGTTTAATTCTCCATCGGTATTTGTCTTTCCAAGAATATTATGGTCGGCTCCAAACACATCCACTCCTCCCAGAGGCTTCCCTTCGTAAGTAATTTTGATTGGAAGCCTTTCCCCTGATTTCATGGAAAATGGATTTTTGAGAAGGACGATATCTAAGGGGATTTCTTTTATAGGTTGTTGGATCCAGCTGCCCCATGAAAGGAGTAACTTCGAATAATTGAGAGAACGGATGGCCTCTACGACCCTGGAGGCCTTCCTTTTAGGAAGATTTCGCCAGCCATAAATGGTCTTGGACCAGTAGCCATTATCGATGAAGGCTATGATTAGGGAGGGACTTTCTGAAACTTGAAGGATGACCTCTTTCTTTCTGGCCTCCTTTTTTATCTCGATCGGATTCCCATCCAAATTAAACGCCTTTACATATTTGATTTTGGCTATATCAAATTCTTCTCGATGAGCTCCATGACCAAAGACCAAGGCGAACTCTTTCCCACGGTGTTCCATCCAGAATTCATGGGCTTTGATCTCTCCAACCATAAAAAGAGAGCTAAAAAGAGTGGCGAGAATGATCATCCCCCCTAAGACCTGTTTCTTTGAAGGACCCATCTTTTGTAAAAAGGTGAAAGCAATCATCGTAATCATAGCCTCCAATCCACCTACAATGGTGAGGTGAGGAATTAAAATCGCAGGAAGAGTGACCTTGAGGGGAAAGGGGAAATAGGAGGAAGATCCTGACCCCTGATGGAGGAGAGGTTGAATTCCAAGTTCCAAAGCGGTCAGCAGAGCACTCACATTAATGGCAAGATAGGCTCCTATTCCAACCCCTAACCCTCTCAATAAAAATGGCTTTCTTCGTTCGATTTGTTGAAAGAGAGGAGAGTTCGGGTGAGTGACCTTTGAATCCATTTGGCAAAAGAATCGATAAAGTCCGTATGATACAAAAGATCCGACAATAGCCATGTTAAAACAGTTGGCCCCAAGAGTCGTGATCCCTCCATCTCCAAAGAGAATGGCCTGGATAGCCAGGGATACCGAGATCGCAAGAATAGATGCCCACGGGCCCAGGGTGATCGCCACAAGTGGCATGCCTGTGAGATGACCTGTCGTTCCACCGGGAAGGGGGATAGCAAAAAGCATGACCAGGAGACTGAAGGAGGAGGCCATGGCGAGAAATGGGATCTGGGCCTCTTTGATTTTCTCTTTTAATTGCTTTGAAGCGATTAACCAGAAAGGGACGGTTGCAGCCCAAAGGCCTCCATACGTCTCAGGTCCGAGATATCCATC
>JBBIMX010000059.1:0-16727 GCA_037444165.1 Deltaproteobacteria bacterium
TAAAGGTATCCGCTCGAAGGCTTTTTCCACCCCACCTCCCCAGTCTATAAAACTTGTTTTAAATGCTTTTTCAGATCTCTCTCTCTTTTAAAAATTGAAGGATGATCGGATTCACTTCTTCCGGTTTTTCCCACATGGGAATATGACCACTCCCTTTGATGATCTTAAAGATCGAGTTGGGAATGGATTGAGAAAGCGCTTGGCCGACCGATGGGGGAAAGATTTGGTCCTTTTCTCCCCAGATCAAAAGGGTGGGATGCTTAAGGGAAGAAAGAGAGGGTTTCATAGGTTTGGCCTCTTCGGCATGCTTGAGGGTAGAGTAAAGAACCCAGGTCGTTCCTTTGAATCGAGTGATCTCCCATTGCCGCTCCACGACCTCGGGAGTTAAAAGTTTAGGCTCAAGGATACATTCGCAAAGAACCCGACGAATGGAATGACGATTTCGACCTGAAATGAGAAGATAGGGTAAAAGCGGGATGTTCCTCACTGCGGCCAGGAGTCTAAAGGAATCATTTCTTACTTGATCTAACACTTCGGGTGGAACAGAATCGATTAAGATCAACCGTTTTACTTTTTCAGGGAAAAAGAGGGCAGTGCCCCAGGCCACTCCCCCTCCCATGGAGTTTCCAATGAGGGTGGCTTGATCGATCCCTGCCCCCTCCATGAAGTCCTTAAAAAAAGAAAGATAGGTTTGAGGACGATATTCAATCTTGGGTCGATCTGAATACCCATGACCAATAAGGTCTAAGGCAACGACCCGATAAAACTGAGATAAAAAATCAATCTGTTTTTCCCATACCCAGATTCCAGCCCCAAAACCATGGATCAGTAAAAGGGGGTCTCCCTCCCCCTTCACCGTATAAAAAATAGTGTGTCCATTGATTGAAATCGTCTTTGGAATCAGAGTGGGATTCCATGGGATTCGATCTGGACGAAAAAGGGGTAACGGAGGTCTCCAGAGAAGGGGGATCCATAATAAGTGCACTATCCAGGAAAGACGGATCATCGTTCATTCGTCCAATTGAATTAAAATTCTGTAACCTCCCCTCCGGAAATAGGCCTTCGGGTTTGCGTATTGAGATCGAAGGTAAAGCCTGGCTCAATCTTTCCTGATGAGCTATATCCTCGATCCTCCCAATATCCTCCCTCCATATGCTCGATAAACTCAATCTTCCCAAGCCATTTACAGCTCTTATAACCCCATAGGTTTGGAATGACCATTCTCAGGGGACCACCATATTCAGGTTCGATAGGCTCCCCATTGACTCCATAGGCTAATAGGACCCTTGGATGATCTAAATCTTTACAAGGAACCACTGTCCGATAACCCCCTCCCACCGAAGTAAATCGCACATGGTTTGCCTTTGGATCGACCAAAATTTGTTGAAGAAAATCTCTCCATACGATTCCCTCCCAGTCCGCTCTTATAGACCAACCCGAAACAGAAATGAGCCGACAATTGACCTTACTCTTTGGCATGGCAAGAATCTCCTGCCAAGAGAATTCTTTTTCCTCTCGGACCATTCCCCCTACAAAAAGCCTGTAAGTGCGAAGATCAATGGAGGGCATTCCTCCGGCTTTAAACACCGGTGCTTTAAGCTCTTTCAGAATACTCATTCTCGTTCCTCCTGTATCGTTCGGATTATGGCTTGATAATCAAAGAAGGTTCTTTTGAACTCTTCTCCTCAGCCTCGGAAAGAAGAGCAAAGATCGATCGACTCAACAGTTGGTACAGAAAAGGGTTGGGCCGAAGGAGATTGGGGGGCTTTTTCAAATCTAAAGCCACGGATAGAGAGATCCTGGCCTCTTCTTCCTTTCCCATCAGGTAGAGAAAATAGGCCATCTCTTCCATTCTTCGTTGATAGAGGGATCGCTTTGCTTCGTGAAAGAGAGTGGTGAGGGCCTTGGAGAGAATTTCCTGAAATCGTGCTTCCTTCTGAGAGGGGGTGAGGAAGAGGCGAGATCGGTCTGCTTCTTGAACTTCCTCCGCATAGGGTTTGATCTCCTCTTCATCCAATCTCCAAGAGGAAAAAGGATCTATTCTGAAGAGTTTCACAGACCTTTCCAAGAGAAACTCATTTCCTTCAACCTCCTCTTCCTTAATGAGGGAATAGATCAAGGGCTTCTCATAGGTCTTCTTTATTTTCTCAATTTCCCATTTTTGGAGAGGATATTCCTGAGGGATCTCTCTCCCATGAGCCATCGAAAGTTGATAGGCCTCATGAAAAAGAAAGGCAACATAAGAAGCCTCCATCTCCAAAAAGGAACCATCACTCTCTTTTCTTATTTCCTCTATATAATCCCTCATCTCTTTTTTGCTCATTTCCAAAGAGAAAAAATCGACCAGGCCTTCTCGGTCATTCACAATCCCTTGGAGGACCTTCCACCCTTTCCCTAAATGATGAATGGTAAGGAGGAGAAGTCGATCTCCATATGAATCAATCCCCTCACCAAACCCTCGGGGAGGCTCCACCTCCAGGGGTTTCAGGATTGGCTCTTTCTTTTCGAAAAAACCCTCCTCGACCCTTACCCCTTTAGTCTTAAGTCGATAAAGAGAGCGTTTAATAATTTTTCGAAGACTTTTATCGGAATAAACTTCGAACATCCTTAAGAGGAGCTGGGAGGTCTTTCTATCCGGAATAGAAGGAAGCCGCTCGGCGAGCTCTTTTATCCCTTCTATCTCTCCTCCCAGAGAAGAAAGAAGGGAGAATATCTCTTCTATATCCTTTCCTTCCTGGATATCCGTTTTGACTTTCTCAAGGATAGACGGTATCTTTTCCAACGTTACCTCCTTAGGGCGAAGTAGAGAAAAATCTGTTGAATCGTTAGAACCATCGTGATTGAAAGATTGACCAACAGGGTATTTCGACAAATCTTTTCCAATCGTCTTTCTTTTAACTTTCTTTCATCCCAGATGAGAACCAGATTCCAGAGGATTAACCCCAGAGGGATTCCGGCGAGGAGAAGAATCCCTGCCGAAGGGGTTTGAAAAATCCATAGGACTTTGAGTAAAGAGAGTCCTGCCAAGATCGAGATTCCCATATAGAGATCTCTCATTCTTTCCTTTCCAAAACGAACGACCAGATTTCTCTTTCCTACAACTCGATCAGCCTCCTCATCGGGAAACTCATTGATTAAAATCACATTAAAGATAGAGAGTCCGACAGGAAGGGAGAGGAAGAAGATTTCTCTGTGGAAAAAACCAGTAAACAGATAGAATCCCGTAGCGATGGGCAACCAGCTATAGCAAAATCCAATAAAAATTTCTCCTAATCCTCGATAGGCCCATCGAAAGGGCTTCCCCGAATAGAAATAACCTGAAAAAAGACCTACTCCTCCTAAAAAGAGCGTCCATTGACCTGTTTCGTATCGAAAATAAAGGTAGAGGCCAAAGACGAGGGCTCCTAATAAACATCCATAGCCCAATACAAGGGCGACTCTGGGATGAAGGAAACCCTCGATCAGGATTCTCGAGCCTCCCGAAAAAGAATTAAAATTCTGATTGAGAGAATCCCCTTCAAAATCGTTCCATTCTCCGAGATAGTAGGTCATCCACATGATGAGAATGACCACGAAAGAGGCAAGGAAATAGAGGCTGATAGGACCCGAATACCCCCATCGCCAGGCAAGGATATATCCTAAAAAGAGAGGCAAAATTCCAACAGAAAGGAAGGGAATTCTCGAAAGCCTCAACCAGGCTAAAAAATAGATACCGATCTTCTTGATGTTCATCTTACCCCAAGCTTCCGATGGAAATTCCTCTGACCCTTTTTCGAAGGGCCTCACTCTTCTCAATAAGTTCTTCTCGATTCTCCTCGGTCACTCGAAAAAGCTGAGGGAAATTTTCCGAAGAAATCGAGCCCAATCGTTCGAGAAGCTCTTTATCCATTCCGGAGGAGTTTAACGAATCCTGTGACCAACCATCGACGAATTCCATTAATCCCTTTCTTCCCCCTTTTCGAAAGACCTCCGCAAGGACAGCCAAAATAGAGGCCTCCGGGGATAAGCAGGCCACCTCTGCCGATCGTAAAGCATATCGATTTCCGTTAAAGGAGATGGTTCCTCCCCCACCCTTTCGGACCAGTTCAAAAGCCTCCACATCGGTGATGCTGTCCCCTACATAAAGGACTTCGTATAAACGATTCCCTGTCCTCTCCAGACTGGATAAAACAGCCCTTGCTTTCTCTTTTCCACCTATCGGATTCACCTCGATAAGGAGCTTCCCGATCTCCATCCCTTTAATCTCTTCCCAGAAGATTTCATTGAGCCTTTGGACGGTTTTTCGATCCTTCTCTGAGAGATCTTCGAAGCTTCTTGCCCATGGAGGCCATTCAATCATCTCCATGGATATGATTTCTTGAGCCAGTTGAAGAATTCTTTCTTTCTCTTTCCTCCCTAATTCATATTGATTTAGGCGAATCGGGGTGCAATAAGTCCGGTCTTTTGGAAATTGAATGGACTGGCAGAGAGCTTCGATATAGATCTCATAACTGGTGCTGATGAGGAAGGTCTCCATCCTTTGAAGGATATATTGGAGGGTCTCTCTGGCTTTCGGAATGAGCAGAAGATGCTCCTCGCTGAATCTCCTCATTCCTTCATCCGTAGCCCCATAGGCCTTAAGGAATGGGAGGATTAACTTAAGGGTATCTCCTGCTTTATATCCGGGTCTTTTCTCAATGTCAGAAAGATAGTCATCATATTTGCTGAGAAGGGAAAAGAAACGGTCTCCCGATGGGAGATAGAATTGACAAAGCTCAAAGGCATTATCATTCTTTGAGATCGGCCCTTCACAATCGGTATTAAATTGATAGCTCATCGCCTCCCTCTATTTCTTTTTGTAAATACGATTCGACTTCCTGATTCAGGCATATCCCTGAGCTCTCTTCCCCTTTTTCGTTAAGGATCTTCCCGTCCTCTATTCTCACCTTATCTTCGGCTAATGCCTTCAGGGTCATAACCAAAAGGGGAAGCTCTCGTTTTACTCCTTCGATTCGAATCTCTCTAAAAAGGGGGTTCTTCTCCCCTTCTCTCTGGATCAATTCATCCAGAGATCGATCCTTTAATTTTGTTTCCAGATCTTCCCAGAGAGGGGTAAACCTTCCCCCTACAATCGGGAATGTGACAAAGGTAAGAGGGGGGCCTCTATCAAGATCTTTGGTTACGAGGTGGACCATCACTCCACTTTCCTTCGCCCTCTTTCGAATCAAAGTCCAGATGACTTCCTGCCATGTTCCCTGTGGACCTCCTGGAGCGGCAGGGTGGAGATTAATGATCCTGAAAGAGGTACAGAAGGAGGGGCTGATGATCAGCATATAACCTGCCAATACAATGAGATTCACTGAATAAGATTGAATCCTCTTTTCGACTTCCTGGTGATACAGGGTTCTCCACCTCTCGAGATCTCTCTCTTTTTGGGAAGGGAAAAAGCGCTTGGAAGAAAAAGGAAGGAGGGGAAGGCCCAGGGACTCTACATATTCTATGAATCGATCGCTTTCTAAGGATTCTCCTTTCTCTCGGTTACAGAAGACGAAAGAAATTTGACCCTGAATCACTCCCTTCGAAAGATTCTCCACCACAATCCGAAGCAATTCCCTTGCCGCTTTATCTCTTCCTGTTGAAAACCATCCTATCCTCAGGCCCATTGGATTCTCTATATGGATCTTTCTAAGAATTGAAAAAATCCTTCCAAATCCTCCCGGGTGGGATACTTCTCTCTTCCATAACCGGTAAGACTCTTTGCCGCCATCTGGGTTGCAAAAAGGGCACACTCTTCTAAGGGTCTTCCTAATAAATATCCTGCTAAAAACCCGGCATTATAGACATCTCCAGCTCCGGTATTATCCACGACTTCTACCTCCATCGCAGGAACTTCGAAATGAGCATCCCAGGTAAAAACCTGAGAACCTTTCTTTCCCCTCTTACAAATGAGGATGGAAGGCCCCATCTCGAGGATCATTTTTGCTCCAGTCCGGAGATCCTTAGAGGTCAAGAGGGTGAGTTCCTTCTCTGTTAAGAAAAGAATCTGAGTCCTCTCGATCAAGGGGCGAATCTTCGTCAACCCCTTTTTGGCATAGATTTCCCCGGGGTCCAAGGAGACGAGCACAGAGGAGTCAATCCTTTCCAGTAATTCCTTTTGAGCTTCCAATGGAGGCTCACCGATAAAAGAGGTAAGGTGAAGGCAGGAGACGTCTTGAAGGCCTGTGACATCGATCTCTTCAAATCTCAGGAGATTGTTGGCGCCCCCTCTCACAAATAGGAATCGATCCTGACGACGATCTAAAACCACCAAACAGATTCCACTCCTTTCATCACGACGGATGAGATCGGTGTGGACCGGTTTTAAATTTTCAATTAAAAAATCTCCCTCTTCATCTTGCCCCACCTTTCCAATAAATTTTGTCTGAAATCCCATTCGGGCAAGGGCTACTATGGTATTGGCAGCGGATCCACCTCCACTTTTCGACTTTAACCTTCCAAACCGATGGAGCTGATGCCAGAGAAATTGAAAGGCCTCTTCATCATCAAAGAGTTCCTCTCCTGGCAAAAAACGAAACTCATTGGAGGAAATGGATCGGAGATCATCGACCTCATAGATGAGGTCAAGATTGAGGGCACCAAATCCGATAAGGATCCTTTCCATTGGATTACAAATAGAATAAATTTATAGAAAATTCAACTTGAATTGTAACCTATTCGTAATCCCTCACTAATACTCCTATCAGACTTAAATTTATTTCCACCCTTCAGTGAAAGGATATACCCACTCTTCGTTGAGAGTGAAACAGGTCAATGCTCTCACCCCTTCGGTAAGGTATGACCTTGAATCATCCAAAAGAAGAAAAAAAGCGATTGTTTCTCTCGAAACAATCGCTTGAGGTGAAAGGAGGCTGGGACCGGAGGCTTTTACAGAGGGATTATATGATTCGAAAGAGTTTCAAAAAAAAGTATGAAACAAAGAACATATTTGTAAAGACCAGAGATAACTCAACGACCCGCTTGACATTGATCTCAATCCTTCTTGTCCCTTCTTTAATTTCAAACATATGGGTAATTGAAGTTCCATTCATTCTCATCACTCCTTATCAATCTTCCAGATGAGTTTTAATTATTCTAATAAAACCAAAAGCACAAAATAAGATTAAAAAGATGGTAAGTAAATTTACAGAGGCCAATTCAAAAATCATCCCATTCATAAGGAGTCCTTTCTTTTTAATTAATAAACAAGCAAGAATTATACCTAATTTGTTTAAATCCGATATTTTATAATTTATTGATTTTAAAGGAAAATTTTTCTATGAGATTTTTTAAAATTAAGCGGATTTTTGACAATTTGTCAAAATCTTTATAAACTTGTTGATATTTTTAGATAATTTAAATGAGTCTAAAATCTTCCAGGTAGGTCAAATTTGTTCACTCAAAGAAGGGTGATAATTTGAGGATCTTTCTTGTCTCATTGGGAGTCGCAATTTCTCTACCAAATTCACGGCAAATTCGAACCACTCTTTCAACCAATTCGGCATTGGATTTCGCAAGGATTCCTTTAGAATAATAGATATTATCCTCTAATCCAACTCGCACATGACCTCCCATCGCCATCGCCACCATCGTCATTGGAAGCTGACTTACCCCTATTCCAATGACAGACCACGTAGAGTCTGGAGGGATGATCTCCGTGAGGTGGAGAAGGGATTTCACTGTGGCAGGCATCCCATTGGGGGTCCCTAATACAAACTGAAAATGAAGGGGAGGCCTCAACAGTCCTCTTTCGAGATATTTCAGGCAGGTATAGACCATTCCTACTTCAAAGATTTCCAATTCAGGTTTAATCCCTCTTCGAAGGGTTTCTTTGGCAAGGGCATCTAAAAATTCTTGTGGGTTTAAAAAAACGTGCTCCCCCATATTGATGGAGCCTGCATCAAAAGAGACAAGCTCGGGTTGAAGGCTTAAAGGAAGTAACCTCTCTGAAATGGGTAAGTTTCTACCCGGAATGCCACTCGTCGTAAGACAGAGAATGGCATCGGTTTCGCTTCGGATACGGTCAACGACCTCTTTGAAAAGATCTAACCTCTGAGTCCCCAACCCTGTTTCAGGATCTCTCACATGAATATGAAGGATGGAAGCCCCAGCCCTCCAGGCTTCGATTCCGGACCGAGCGATCTCCTCAGGGGTAATAGGAATATAGGGAGTTTGCCTTCGAGTGATTCGCGATCCTGTCACTCCTACCGTAATGATTAATTTCTCCATCTTGCCCGGCTTTTCCTCATCCTTAAAGCGACTTTTGAGAGGACTCCAATTCAAAGATCAAATATTACATTCCTAAATAAGCCTTTCGAATATAGTCATTCCATAAAAGTTCTTGGGAGGTTCCATGAAGAGTAATTCTCCCTGTTTCAAGCACATATCCTCTTTGGCTATATTGGAGAGCAAGGGTGGCGTTTTGCTCAATCAAAAGGATGGTCACTCCTTCTTCTCGATGAAGTTTTCGAATGGTTTCATAAATCCCTTTCGTAATTTTAGGAGAAAGACCAAGGGAAAGTTCGTCAAGAAGCAGAAGGAGGGGTTTGGCCATCAGGGCACGACCAATGGCGAGCATCTGCTGTTCCCCTCCACTGAGAGTTCCAGCAATCTGATTTCTTCTCTCTTTTAAAACTGGGAAAAGGAGATAAATCCGCTCTATGGTCTCCCGTAAAAAGGAGCGTGCCTTCATGGGATAGGCCCCTATCTCTAAATTCTCATAAACCGTCATCTCTTTAAAAATTCTTCTTCCCTCAGGGACACATGAAATACCCATCTGAGTAATCAGGTGGGGTGGCTTTTGGGAAATCTTCTGATTCAGGAAGAAAATCTCTCCGGTCTTAGGAGGATGAATTCCAAGGATGGATTCGACCAAGGTTGTTTTGCCTGCCCCATTAGCCCCCAATACGGTGACAATTTCCCCTCTCTCCACTCTCATCTGAAGATTCCAGAGAATCTGGGCTTCGCCCCGAAAGACATGAATGGCTTCCACTTCAAGCATTCGATTCTCCTAAATAGGCCTCGATCACCTGGGGATCTGACACAATCTCTTCGGGTTTTCCTTCTTTAATTTTCTCTCCCTGATTGAGAACAATGATTCGATCTGAAGCCTTCATAATGGCTCCCATGACATGCTCAATCCAGAAAATCGTGACCCTTAGTTGACTCCGAATGATATCGATCAATTCGAGGGCCTGGAGGATCTCTGAAGGATTAAGGCCAGCCAGTACCTCATCAAGGAGAAGGAGTTTAGGGTTTGTGGCCAATGCCCTCGCCATCTCCAACCTCTTCTTTTCTATTAACGTAAGATCCTTAGCCACACTGTTCTCTCGACCCTTCAGCCCAACAAATTCGAGATAAAATCTCGCCTCCTTCTTTTTCTCCCTTAGGTTTTTTTGTCTCTCCCCTCTTCCAATCAAACCGATTAAGATATTTTCAAGACAAGTCATCTTTAAGAAAGGACGAACAATTTGAAATGTTCTCCCAATACCAAGCCTGCAGATTTCAAAAGGTTTTAATGAGGAAATCGAGGTCCCATTAAAAAAGAGCTCTCCTTCATCGAGGGGGTAAACCCCGCTAATCACATTAAAAAGGGTCGTCTTGCCAGCGCCATTAGGACCGATGAGCCCAACAATTTCCCCCTCATTGAGGTAGAAATCGACTTTATGGATTGCCATGAGACCTCCAAAGGATTTGGTCACTCCTTTTCCTTCCAGGATCCTTTGCCTCATGACATCTCCCTAAGCCTCCATCTCTTCTCGAGCAGTCCCATTATCCCTCCTGGCGCAAACCGAGCCATTCCCAATGCCACCAATCCAAACAGAAGGACATGGTACTCTCCATAGATTCGAATGTATTCTGAAAGAATCTCCAAAACAAAGGCTCCTAAAATAGGTCCAATGAAACTTCCCATTCCACCGATGACAGCCATAGCAAGAACCAAGAACATCTGACCGAGAGAAGGGATATCGGGTGTAATCAGCATCAGATAATGTCCATAAAGTCCTCCTGCCATTCCTGCCATAGCACTGGAGATCGTAAACGCCAGAATTCGAACCCGAATGGTATCAATGCCTGAAGAGGAGGCAGCCAGTTCATCATTGAGTACGGCACGAAAGCTAAGACCCATTTCTGAGCGGATGAGGCGATAGATGACCCAGAGGAAAAAGGCAGAAACAATAAGAAAAAGGAAGTAATAACTCATCTTAGAATACTCTATAAAAAAACCAGGGATCTGAAGTCCCATCGTTCCACGTGTCCACCTGTCTTCATTCGTAATAATGATTCTTAAAATCTCTGAAAAACCTAAGGTGGTTAAAGAGAGATAAATTCCTCCCATTCGAATGCAAAGATAGCCCAATCCCAATCCCAATAAGCCGGCTATCGATGTCCCTATTAAAATACCCAACCAGGCGGGAATCCCCATATTCACAGCCAGCATTCCAGAAACGTAAGCTCCTACTCCAGCGAAAGCGGCATGGGCAAAAGAGATCTGCCCTGTATACCCTGCAATAAGATTCCATGAGGAAGCCATCATGACATAGAATAAACTAATAATCATGACATGAAGCCAATACTGGGATAGAAAAAAAGGAAGAAAAAGGGTAAGAAAGATAAATGGGATGAATATCCAGAATCTCATAAATTCCACCTTATCCATTGCCTGTTTAATTGCCCTCTAAGGAGAGACCCTTTATTCACAATTTTCCCATCATGTCCTTTGTCCAAATAATCCCCAAGGCCTAAAGACAAGAACAAGAATTAATATAATGAATCCAAAAATGTGGCGGTACATGGTTGAGATATAGGCCGCTCCTAAATTTTCCAAAATCCCAAGAATCAATCCTCCCACCACACATCCCTTCAGCGACCCCATTCCTCCCAAAACTACGACGACAAAAGCCGTCAAACTGATCGCAGAACTTCCCGTTGGGGTCACTGGGAAAATGGGGGCAATAATCACTCCTGCCGCTCCTGCGAGAGCCGCTCCTAAACCAAAAGAAAGCATGTTGACTTTCAGATGATCTATGCCCATCAAAGAAGCCATTTCCCTGTCTTGAGAGATAGCTCTCACACTCTTCCCAAACCAAGTCCGTTTAATAAGATAAAAAACCGAGAGGAGGATGGCGATGGAAATGATAAAGGAAAAGAGTCTCTGATTCCCGTAGTGAAAAAGACCAAAAAAACTGGTAGCCCCGCTGATCAGAGTGGGAGGTTTATTAGGATAGGGGCCAAAGATCAAAAGGGCGCTATTTTGAAGGATAATGGAGAGGACAAAGGTGATGATTAAGGAGTACATCTCGTCTCCATAGGTCGGCCGAATGAGGAATCGTTCCATTAAGACTCCCATCAAAAAAACAAAAATGACGGAAAGGGGCATGGCCAATATAGGAGATAGCCCAAGGGTAAGGCTCAGATGGTAACTGAAATACCCTGCAAAGATATAGAGTTCTCCATGGGCAAAATTGATGACCCTCATAATCCCCACGACCAGAGAAACTCCGATCGCGGAAATAGCATTAATCACACCCATTACCAATCCATTGGTTAGATACATCAAAAATTCAGCCATCCCTCACCCATTAGTCCCGTCCTGCTTTCCTTCCGTTAAGAAGGAAAAACAGGACGGGCCTGAAGTCAAACTATCTTCCCCTCTTTAATCCTCCTGTAGCAGCCTCTTTGGGGAAAACAACGACCTGTTTCTGATCCTGCCACTGAACGACAAGCATGGGTGGCATCCATTGATGATATTCGTAGCTTCCCAGTTTTAACCCAAATTTAACGATCCCGGTCGTCACTTCAAGATTCGTTTTTTCTAAGGCCTCAACGAGAGCTTCATTAGTTGTAGAACGGGCCCTGTTGATGGCATCTGCTGCAATTAAAACCACATTGTAAATGGATCGGGTTTTATAATCCGACGGATCCTTTCCAAATTTCTTCTTATAATCTTCCCAAAACTTCCGGCTCGTCGGAGTGAGATGAACCTTTTCATGCATGCTCGACATAAAGAGTTCTAATTCTCCAGCTTTCCCGACATTCTTCCAGAAACTATCCCAGAGGCTTGGGGGACCGGCCCCATCTAAAATCAGAGCCTTAGGGCTCACTCCTACCTCATGGGCTTGGGCTACAAAGAAATGGAGACCTGTTCCATAGATATAAGCAAGAATGATATCGGGATTCTCCCCTTTTAATTTGGTTAACTCTGTATAGAAATCTTTACTTTCCCGTTCCACTTTTAAAGTAACAAACGGGAGGCCAAAGTTTTTCATATTGAACTCCGTCCGTTCTGCAATCCCTACTCCCCAATCGGAATTTTCCCTGACGATGGCCACTTTTTTAAAACCATGCTCCTTAACAAAAGGAGCAATATAGAAATCCACGACTCCACTATTTACAGGCCCTGCTCTAAAGACCCATCTGTAGTTCTTCTTGGTAATATCATCATGCCAAGCCTCACAGATAATAAAGGGGACCTTGTAGCGATTCGCTACTTCAATCTCAGCCAAGGCTGAGGAGGAATGACTCTCTCCTACCACGATAGGGACTCTGTCTCTCGTGGCTAACTTTTCAAAAGCGGAGGCAGCTTTTTCTGGAACTCCACCCGTATCTTCGAAAACGACCTCGAGCTTCTTCCCCAACACCCCTCCTTTTGCATTGATGTGATCCAGGGCAATGGCGATTCCTTCTTCAAAAGCCTTTCCTGTGGCAGCCGCAGGACCTGTTCGGGGACCTACGACTCCAATCTTTATGGTCTCTTGGGCAAAAGCCAATGAGCCAATAATAAAACTCACCACTAAAACCACCAAAAATACGACTCGTCTCATCTTTCTACCCTCCCTGAAAAGATTTTAAATGATCGTTTAAGCATCTTTACCCATCGATTCTTCCGATCCATTCTCAATCGACGATGCCTCACCTCCCTTTTTTTAAAATTCTCTCCTCCTTTAAAACCCTTATCCTTACCCTGCTCAGCTCAACTTTAAAAAAGTCTCCTTCAATAGCTCGATGATTTCATCAATCTGATGCTCTTCGATAATCAATGGAGGACCCACCATGACCATATCCCCATTGACCCCATCTACAAATCCTGTTCCAGGATAGAGGACCAACCCATTCTCAAAAGCCCGATCTATCACTTTTTCTGTAAATCGCTCTCTTCGAGGGAAGGGCTCTTTCGTTTTCTGATCTTTTACAAATTCAATCGCGGTCATCAATCCTTTCCCCCGAACCTCTCCCACAAAAGGAAATTCCTTCAACTCCTCCAGTCTTTTGAGAAGATATCTCCCCTTCTCGGCACACCCTTCAACCAATCTCTTCTCTTCGAAGAACCTTAAAACAGCCATCCCAACGGCACAGGCTACGGGGTGGTGAGAAAAGGTGTGACCATGGACAAATCCTACGCCTCTCTGTTGGAGTTGGTCAACCAATTCTTCCTTGGTAATCATGGCCGAAAGCGGGAAATATCCTCCGCTCATTCCTTTCCCTAACACCATGATATCTGGAATAATATTCCAGTGTTCTACCGCAAACCACTTCCCGGTCCTCCCCATTCCCGACATGACTTCATCTGCAATGAATAGAATTCCATAGCGTGTGCAGATCTCTTGAAGTTTTCGAAGATACCCTTCAGGTGGAACAAGGGCTCCTATGGTAGCCCCTCCAACCGGTTCAATGACGACAGCAGAGATGGTCTCCGGTCCTTCCATCTGGATTAACTTTTCTAAGGCCTTTGCACACTCCAACTCGCAAGAAGGATACGTCATTTCGAAGGGACATCGATAACAATAAGGAGGGGGAAAATGGGGGAAAGGAATCAGGAGGGGAAGGTAGGGTCTTCTCGCTCCCGCCCTCCCTGTCAAAGATAAGGCTCCAAGGGTATTTCCGTGATAGCTATTCCAGCGGGAAATGACCCTCCATCTCTGAACCTCCCCTGATTCAAAAAAGTATTGTCTTGCGAATTTAATAGCGGCTTCTATGGATTCAGACCCTCCTGAAAGAAAATAGATTTTATTTAACCCCGAGGGCAATCTCCTTCCTAAAGCTTCCCCATATTCCTCAATGGATTGTGTGGTGAACTGGGTCCCATGAACATAGCCTATCTGCCCCATCTGGTCTAATATCTTTTGGAACATCTCTCTATGTCCGTGGCCAATATTGACGACTAAGGCACCTCCTGAGCCATCGAGATACCGTTTCCCTCTTTCATCATAAAGATAAATCCCTTCTCCTCGATGAATTAAAGGATAAACCCTATCTAACTTTCGATAAAAGACATTTCCTCTGGGATATTTATATTCCATATCGCTTCCTTTGGGTGATGATCGTTAGGGGTAAATCCCCCTCAATCGGATGGCCTCAGCCACTCTTCCGATTCCAAGAACGAGAGCAGCCGTTCTCATTGGAATCTTCTTCGCAAGAGAAATCTCTAACACCTCCCTGAAGCTCCGCTGCATGATCCGGGTCAAACGTTCCAGCACCTCCTCTTCACTCCAGAGGAGCTCTTGTAGATTTTGAACCCATTCGAAATAGGAAACGGTGACTCCTCCTGCATTGGCTAAAATATCAGGGATGATAAACACCCCTTTGTCATTGAGGATTTCATCTGCTTCAGGAGTGGTCGGTCCATTAGCCCCTTCAGCAATGATCCTAGCTCTTATTCGCGGGGCATTTTTTTCTGTAATCTGGTTTTCCAGGGCGGCAGGGACAAGGATATCGCATTCCAGTTCCAGCAACTCTTCGTTTGTAATCTCCTCTTCCTCTTTCTTATCGCAGATAAGGCACTGATACTGTGATTTACAATCCAAAATCCTTTTGATATCTAATCCTTTTTCATTATAGAGACCTCCTTTTGAATCACTAATGGCGATGATTTTAGCCCCTAACCGATCAAAATGCTTGGCTGCTATTCCTCCCACATTTCCACATCCCTGAATGGCGACTTTGGCCCCTTCGATAGGTTTTTTAAGATGCTTCAGTGCTTCCAGAGAGGTGATGACGACTCCTCGACCTGTGGCCTCGTATCTTCCCAAGGACCCTCCTAATTCGATGGGTTTCCCTGTTACGACTCCGGGCACAGAGTAACCTTTCAGGATACTGAAGGTGTCCATAATCCAGGCCATCACTTGAGGATTGGTATAAACATCTGGAGCTGGAATATCCTGCTCAGGCCCAAGAATAATCGAAATCTCCCAGGCGAACCTTCTTGTTAAATTCTCTATCTCATGAGGAGACATCTCCTTAGGATTACACTGCACACCTCCTTTTGCTCCACCAAAAGGAATGTTGACCACGGCTGACTTCCAGGTCATCCACATAGCTAAAGCCCTCACCTCGTCCAGATCCACATCGGGATGGTATCGGATTCCTCCCTTCGCCGGACCCCGTGAGACGTCATGCTGAACTCGATATCCTGTAAAAATCCTAACCTCCCCATTATCCATCTTGACCGGAAAATGAACGATGACTTCCCTTTTCGTATGCTTCAATCTTTCTAATAATCCAGACTCTACATTTAAGTACTTCGAAGCCGTATCAATCTGTTTCTTTGCCATCTCAAAAGGATTGATCCTCTCTTTTTCCATCTTCATCAGCTTTCCTCCTTATACCCTAAAATAAAAGAAATTTGATGGGGGTTTCCAAAACCTTCCTGGCTAATACTGTTTCCAACCTTTTTTGTGAGATTCGGATAGAGGGAACAGCGATGTTCACATTTGCAGGTTAATATTTAAAATTTGTTCGGTCTTAATCCTTTCGACATATACAATCTCTTCCCCATCCAGAATAGCTAAGTTGACGGTCTCCCCGATTTCTCTTGAAGTCCTTTGAAGAATAGGATAGGCCGCCTTTCGGAGCTCTAATTTTTTACAGTGGACAGGGCCAATGAAAGGGTTTTGGGTCCTGGACGATACTTCTTGGTTTCATATTCTCGTTCTAAATATCCTAAGTTGTGAAGGGTATGGGACGCTGAATGGTCCTCTTGCTTAGTTTGATCCAATTGGCGATTTTATAACCTTCTTCTTAAACCCATGTCAAGCAAAAACTATTGGGGATAGTAACCCCTCACCGAAGGGTGGAAATAAATTTAAGCCCGAAGGAGTATTTCCGAAACCCATAGAATACTTCCGATACCCCTCTCGGGCTTATTCCCCACTTCTGATTGAAATATTACTGAGGGTACCTCACTCAATTGTCGGACTCATAATGTCCACACCCTTAAATTGGAGATTGGGCAAATGAATCAACTCTTCTGATTAAATTGGATTTTTATTCATGATCAGCAACTTAGGGATCTCTCTCTCTAAATTTTCGACAAAGATGTCGAATGACTCGTCAATATTGTCGAATCAATTTCTATCGAATCTATTTAAAAAGGAAAAAATTTAAGTTTCATATCCTATTTATTTTCAAAGGGTTTATATAAAATTGATCCTCAGGAAAACCTACGGCGAGAAAAAAGAACTTCTGGTATCATTCCCCTTTCGACAAAATCTTCCTTTTAGTTTTTTAAATCCCCGTATAATGCCTTAGAAAAATTTTTTATCCTATTTCTTAGAGACTCTTAACTCCTTAAAAAATCAGTTGAATTTTAATTTTTTATGTTTTGATAAAAATTTCTTTAAAATTTTTTTAATTTGGCATTCCCTTTGCTCATAATAAAATAAAACCTAATTGAAAGGAGGTGAAAACGATGAATAAAAAAATAATCACCTTAG
>JBBIMX010000060.1:0-16672 GCA_037444165.1 Deltaproteobacteria bacterium
GTGTATAAACTCCAAGGGGTAAAGATCAACGATAAACATATCGAGGTCATTGTCCGCCAGATGCTCAAAAGGGTCAGGATTAAAGAGGTTGGGGATACGCGTTTTCTGGTCGATGATCAGGTTGAAAAGTATGTCTTTGAGGAGGAGAACGAACGGGTCTTGAAGGAGGGTGGAAAGCCGGCGGTGGCAGAGCCTCTCTTTTTAGGGATTACCAAGGCCTCTCTTATCACCGATAGCTTCATTTCGGCTGCCTCTTTCCAGGAGACGACCAAAGTCCTCACCCAAGCGGCCGTTGCGGGAAAGGTGGATCATTTAAGAGGATTAAAAGAGAATGTCATCATGGGAAGATTGATTCCCGCAGGGACCGGGCTTCCTAAATTTAAAAACCTTGAGCTTTGGGTTGAGGGTTATAGTGAAAACGAAGGGAAGAAGGAAGCTATAGAAGAAGTCCCTCCTCCACCCGTTTAAGAGAAGAGGTTTTTCGTGACCCGAAGGGTCCTCTCTTTTCCTTCCTTTAGAGAGAGGGCCCTTCCTATTTCATTGATTCCAGTCTTTTCTTTGCTATTTCCGCCTGCTCTGTTTTCGGATATCGTTCCACCACCCTTCTCAAGAGACTTCGAGCATTGGTCTTGTCTCCGAGCTCTAAAAAGGCCAGGCCCTGCTTGAGAAGGGCGGAAGGAACCTTATCCCCTTCCGGGTATTTTACCATGACCTTTTCATATTCCAGGATAGCCTTCTCATAGTCCTTTTTTAAGAAATAGATTTCTCCAATCCAGAATTGGGCATTATCTGAAAGCTCGGTATGAGGATACTGGGTTAGGAAGGCTTCAAATTTCTTTCGTGCGCCTTCCAGATCTCCTTTTTGAAAGGTTTCATAGGCCTCTCGATAAAGATCACCAATTCGGGCAGAAAGACTTTTCCAGTCCGAAACCTTTTCTTCTAAGAGAGGAGGTTTTTCGGCCTCAGGGGGTTTGGTTACCAGTTTGGCCTCGATTCCTTTGAGCCGTTCTTCGATTCCTTTGAGTCGTTCATCGCTTCCTTTTAATCGGTCTTCGTTTGTTTTCAGCCGATCCTCATGACTTCTCCATCGGGCCTCTATTGCCTTCAATTGCTCTTCTATTCCCTTCATCCGGATGGCCATTTCTCTCGAATGTTCATCTTGCGACTTTCCTTTTTCCTCGAGGGTTTTGACCCTGGCCTCTACCTCGCCCTTCAATCGGTCTACCTCTCTGGTGGGTCTTCTTAGATACTCCTTGTACTCTTCAATCCCGGTGGAGAGAATTCGTGTCTCTGTCTGGAGGGATTCCAGTCGAAGAAGAAGATCAGCCTTTAATTTCTGGGTTTCGGATCTCAAAGAGGAAACCTCCTGTTTTAATGGGGAAAGTTCACCTCTGAGGGTAGAGAGTTCCTTCCGTAACTCCTCTTTTTCTTTTTGGTCTCGATTTTGGGTTTGGGTCCATTGAGATTCCAGTCTCCGAATCTCCCGATCCAGAATTCTCACGTCCTGGGTAGTAGCACATCCCAAAAGGAAGACCATCCCTGAAAGAATCCATCCTCGAAGGAATCGTTTCTTCATCATCCTCTTCTCCGTTTGGTCATAGAGGTGGTTCGATTGGGTTTTCTTAATAAGCCAACCCCTCAAATTCATCGGTCCATTTTTATTTTGCAATGATTACGAATTGAGCTCTTCGATTTTTAGCCCAGGCCTCTTCATTATGTCCGGGATCCAACGGCCTTTCCTCCCCATAGCTGATGGTCGTGATCCGATCAGGGGAGATTCCGAGAGAGATGAGGTAGTTCTTCGTGCTTGTTGCTCTCCTTTCGCCCAGGGCAAGGTTATAAGCCTCTGTTCCTCTTTCATCACAATGGCCTTCGATCTGAATCTTGAGATTAGGATATTTTTTCAACACGGCGGCATTCTCCTTCAAGATTTCAGCATCTCCAGGGCGAATATCATATTTATCAAAGTCAAAATGGATGGTTTTGAGAAGGGTACTTTCATAGACCGTTCCTTCAATCCCGGGGGTCTTCTTTGCAATCAAGCTTTTCTCGAGTTCTTCTTTTGCTTTCTCCCTTTCTCTGGCTTCTCTCTCTCTGGCTTCCCTCTCCCGAGCCTCTCTTTCTCTGGCTTCTCTCTCCCGAGCCTCTCTTGCCCGTTCAGCCTCTATTCTTGCAGCCTCTTCTCTCCGGGCCGCTGCGGAAGGTTCTTCTTTGACGACGGTCTTTTTTGGACAGCCCGCCAGGATCAGTCCCAAACAAAAAACAAGCAGAATTAGAATGGTCATTCTTTTTTGGCTCATCGTTTCCCTCCTTTAAAAAATTTTTGAAAAATTGGGTCGTTTAAAAACGTGGAGACCATGTAGGACTCGATTCACCTCCTTTCGATGGGGTTAAGGGTCTCTGATTGAATCCATTTGCGTTCATAATATAAATCTTTGAGCTTCCCGTCCGGGTGGAACTGAAAGCAATATAACGACCATCGGGAGACCAGCAGGGGCTCTCATTGTGGCCGGAGTTTGAGGTGAGTTTCCTCAACCCTGATCCATCCGCTTCAATCGTGAAGATATGGAATTCGCCTCCCACCCTTCCGCAGAAAGCAATACGATTTCCCTTTGGAGACCAAGAGGGACTGGTATTATAATTTCCTTCGTATGTTAAACGCCGGAGGTTCGATCCGTTCGTGTCCATCACATAAATTTGAGGAGAACCTGATCGATCGGAACAGAAGGCGATCCACTGACCATCGGGAGACCAACTCGGAGAGGATTCGTTCCCGTGCCCCTTGGTAAGAAATCTTGGATTTGTGCCGTTGGCATCGAGGATCGCTATCTCTGACTTCCCTTCCCGGCTCAACATTATCGCAAGCTTCTTACCATCAGGAGACCATGAAGGGGAAGCATTTAGACCCGGTTGAAAAGAGAGTCGGAGGGTCCCTTCTTTATTAAGTTCCATCACATAAAGATCTGGATTTCGCTTAAGATAGGAGGTAAAGATTATCTTTTTTCCATCAGGAGACCAAGCTGGAGAGAGATTGATTGATTGATTTTTAGTGACCTGTTTGACATTAGCCCCATCAAAATCCGCCACAAAGATTTCTTTACTCTCCCCCTGTCTCATGACATAAGCCAGTTTGGTCGTGTTCATTCCATGTTCTCCTGTGAGCTGAAAGATCACCTCATCGGAGATTCGATGAACGAGGTAGCGAAGGTTCTGGAGATGGCCCTCTATCTGTTTTCCCACAAGACGTTTCTGTTCGATTAAATCGACCAGGTGATATCGAAGAACGACTTGAAGGGTATCGGGCTCCAAGGATACATCCCCTACCATTAACATCTCTCCACCTGAATGAATCCATTCACTGATGAGAAGAGGATCGGGAATCCCCTCTTTCTCCCTCAGGAGAGGTGGGAGTTTTGAATAGTCCACCACTCTAAAAAACCCCGAAAGGAGGAGATCGTTGCTTAGAATCTCATAGACCTTGATGGAAAGGCTTGGAGGAGTTTTCCCCAATGATTTCCATTTTGGAAGAACGATAGGGAGTTGGACAAAAGAGGGGGCATTAATGTCTAAATAGACCCGTGCCTTTGAAGGGGTGATCAGAAGAAAGAGAATGATAAAAAGAATAATAATGGAGAGGAAAGATCTCAACATGTTTTATTCGGGATAGAAACGGATTCCCACCTCCAGGGTCGATTCTTTCCATTCTTTCGGAAAAGGAGGGAAAGGTTCCGATTTTTTTATTGCCCTCATTGCCATTTGATCATAGAGGGCGTTGCCTGATTTCTTTTCAAACCAAGTTTTTAGAATTTTTCCGTTTTGATCAATTATTACGACAATAATGGTCTCTAAGTCAAGCCTTTCTTTCAAAAGGCTTTCAGGAATGGTCCATGACTCCTTGATCTTGGCCCAGAGGAGACTGTAGTATTCATTCAGTTTGGCCTCCAACAGAGAAGGAGAGAGAGGAGGAGAAGAAGTGGGAGAGGGAGGAGGCGTGGATGAAGGAAGAGAAGGTTGAGGAATGGGTGGTGGGGGTAAAGGTGAAAGGGTTGGAGATGGGATCTCCCTCTTGGCCACCTTTTTCTGAATCTCTTCAAGAGCGGCTTTCTTTCTTATCTCCTCAAGGGATTCCTGAAGATGGTGAAGAGGTTCCTCTTTCCTTTCTTTCTTTTTAATTTTTTCAACGATATCATTCTTTTTAGGCTTCTCAACCGGTTTCATTTTTTCAACAGGTTTGGGAGTCTCTTTTTTTTCTAAAGCGGGGGTTGATTTTGGAACTTCCGGTTGCGGGATAGAGGGAGGAACCCAGGCCACGAGATAGGTTTTTGGGATAGCCTTGAGGGGGGTGGGCCAAGGGGTTAGGCTAAAGAAGATGACCAGGGCAATATGAATGAAAAGAGATACAGCCATAGCTAATGGGAAACGATGGGACGAAAGAGTCTTTGAAACAGTCCTCCTCATTATTGGCATCCTGTTTCTTTTAGAAATTTAAGAAGTCCTAAACCCATGGGAGAAAGAGTTCTCCCCTGACGAGATACGATATAAATGGGTCGAAGAATAGGTTCTAATTCTTCGATGTCAATTTTAGAAAGGAGACCCCATTTGAGTTCATCTTCTACCGCTCTTTTAGAGAGGAAGGCGAAACCCAGTCCTGCCTTCACGCCTTCCTTCACGGAGGAGGTGCTTCCCATTTCCATCACCACATGAAACTGTTTAAGGGTTCTTCCTTTCTTTCTCAATGTTTTATCTACTACCATTTGAGTTCCAGACCCTTCTTCTCGAATGATCCATGGCTGTTTCATCACCTCTTCGAGAGGGATTCTTTTCTTTTTACTAAGGGGATGGGTGGAAAGTGCCACAGGAATAATTTCGTCTTCGGCAAATTTTTCGTAGTGAAGGGAAGGGCGATTCAATTTAGCCCCGATAAGACCGAATTCGACCAGATCGTCGACTACCCACTGGATCACCTCTTTCGTGTCCGATATTTTAAGGGAGATGGTTAAATGGGGGTGATCTTTTTTAAAGGCACTTAACATTTTTGGCAGAAGGTATTCTCCTGGAATGGTGCTTGCACCAATCGAAAGCTCCCCATGAATTCCTTGGGAAAAATCATACAGGGCGTTTACGAGTTCCTGCTTGAGACGGAGCATTCTTGAGGCATATTGGAGGAAGATTTTCCCTGCCTTCGTCAGGCGGACTTCTCTTCCCGATCGGTCAAAGAGCCGAAGGGAGAGGGATTTCTCCAGAGAGAGGATATGACCGCTCACGGTTGGTTGGGTAAGGAAGAGTTGTTGGCCGGCTTTTGAGAAACTTTTCAGTTCGGCCACCCTGCAGAAAGTTTCAAGATGTTTCAGCTCGATGGAGATATTTTTTTTCATCGTTTAAAAATATTACTCTCCTCAGGAGACAATTGCAAGTTCAAAAGTAATCCATCCCTGATATCCCTATCGGGTTTATCCCCCATCTGGGTGATGGATTTCGTCCAAAAAAGAAGGCCTGGAGACGATGTCCAGGCCTTCTTTACCTTCGATGGAGTGATCGGGGATTAATACATATCTCCCATTCCGCCTCCTGGAGGCATGGACGGATAGGCGGGTTTCTTTTCTGGTTTTTCAGCGACCAGGGCCTCGGTAGTGATCATCAGAGAGGCCACCGATGCAGCATTCTGTAAAGCAAGTCTGACCACTTTGGTTGGGTCAATGATTCCTGCCTCGATCATATCGGTATACTCATCCTTGGCCGCATCGAATCCGAATGCCCCTTTTTCGTTTTTGACCCTTTCACAGACCACAGAACCTTCCTGGCCCGCGTTATTCGCAATCTGGCGAATAGGCTCTTCAAGGGCTTTCTTAACAATATCCACTCCGATTTTAATGTCCCCTTCTACCTTTAATTTGTCCAGTGCAGGGATACACCGCAGATAGGCCACTCCTCCACCGGGTACAATTCCTTCCTCAACGGCAGCTCTCGTCGCATTGAGGGCATCCTCGACCCGGGCCTTTTTCTCTTTCATCTCGGTCTCGGTCGCGGCCCCTACGTTGATGACGGCCACTCCACCGATGATTTTCGCCAGCCTTTCTTGAAGTTTCTCTCGATCATAGTCCGATGTCGTTTCTTCAATTTGAACACGAATCTGTTTCACCCGAGCTTCGATGTCCTCTTTTTTCCCTGCTCCGTCCACAATGGTCGTATTGTCTTTATCCACTACAATCCGTTTGGCCCGGCCCAGATCCGTGAGTTTAATGTTTTCAAGTTTGATTCCTAAGTCTTCAGAGATCACCTTTCCACCTGTTAAAATAGCGATATCCTCCAGCATAGCCTTTCGGCGATCTCCAAACCCAGGGGCCTTTACCGCACAGCATTTTAACGTTCCACGGAGTTTATTGACGACCAGGGTGGCCAATGCCTCCCCCTCTACATCCTCAGCCACGACGAGAAGGGGTTTCCCCATTTTAGCGATTTGCTCTAAGATAGGAAGCATATCCTTCATATTGGAGATCTTTTTTTCGTTCAGAAGGATGTAAGCATCTTCGAGGACAGCCTCCATCTTCTCTGGGTCCGTCACAAAGTAAGGAGAGAGATATCCACGATCAAATTGCATTCCCTCAACCACATCCAAAGTCGTTTCCATCCCTTTCGCTTCTTCAACCGTAATCACACCCTCTTTGCCGACCTTATTCATGGCTTCTGCAATCATTTTCCCAATCGTTTCATCATTATTGGCGGAAATGGTTCCTACCTGGGAGATCTCTTTCTGATCCTTGGTGGGTTTGCTCAATTTTTTTAGTTCTTTTACCACTTCCTCAACAGCCAGATCGATTCCCCGCTTCACATCCATTGGATTGGCTCCTGCGGCTACGACCTTCATTCCTTCTCGATAGATGGCCTGGGCGAGGACGGTCGCTGTCGTTGTTCCATCTCCTGCTGTATCCGAAGTCTTGCTGGCGACTTCCTTAACCATCTGAGCACCCATATTCTCAAATTTGTCCTCCAGTTCAATCTCCTTCGCGACGGTCACTCCATCCTTCGTCACGGTTGGAGAGCCAAAGGATTTTTCCAGGATCACATTCCGGCCTTTAGGCCCTAAGGTGACCTTTACCGCATCTGCCAAGATATTGACCCCCCGTAATATCGAATTACGGGCTTCCTGATCAAATTTCAATTCCTTCGCCATATCTACCTACCTCCATTTCTTTTAGGATATTTTTTTACTTTTCTTCGATGACCCCTAAGATATCTTCTTCTCTCATAATGAGATGTTCTTCTCCTTCAATTTTAACCTCTGTTCCAGCATATTTTCCAAATAAAACCCTATCCCCTACCTTCACATCCAGGGGGATGAGTTTACCATCCTCTGTCATTTTTCCCTTTCCTACTGCAATGATTCTCCCTTCTTGAGGTTTCTCTTTTGCAG
Source organism: Deltaproteobacteria bacterium (assembly GCA_037444165.1). Taxonomy (GTDB): domain Bacteria; phylum Desulfobacterota; class BSN033; order BSN033; family UBA1163; genus CALIBK01. The sequence goes on from JBBIMX010000060.1 coordinate 7,412, forward strand.
AATCTGGAATAATGATTCCACCCTTTGTCTTCTCCTCTTCTTCGATTCTCTTTACAATCACCCTGTCTTGTAGTGGCCTAATCTTCATCTTTGACCTCTCCTTTCTATTCAGATTTCTAAATTTAAACAGAAAGAAAAATAAAAAAATAGAAAAATCACTTTAAATTTTTTCTTATCACCACCTCCTTTAATAAAAAACCTTTTTATTTTTAAAGGGTTACAAAATTGACCTTGAAACCAAAAAAATTTAACTTCTCCAAAAAATTAATCATCTCCCTTTATATTGTCAAGGTCTTTTAGGGAGAGCTCTGAAAAAGTCATAGAAAGACTGGGGAGGTAGGGTTCCAAACCCTTCGAATGCCTCTCCACCCCACCTCCCCAGTCTATAAAAATACGTTTTAAATACTTTTTCAGAGGTCTCTTAGGAAGGATTTGTATGTAAGGATTTGTATGTTCTCTAAATAATTTACACCTTCTTCATTTTGAGTTAATTTTTATAATAGGAAACCGAGGCGGAAGAAGAGGATTTCGGATAGAGAGTTCGAGGATGGCCTTATAAAATGGAAAAAATAGTCATCCGAGGAGCAAGGGTCCATAATTTAAAGAATATTGATGTGGAGATTCCCAGGAATCGCCTGGTGGTCATCACGGGATTGAGTGGGTCTGGCAAATCCACCCTTGCCTTTGACACCCTTTATGCAGAAGGACAGAGGAGGTATATGGAATCCCTCTCCGCTTATGCTCGGCAGTTTTTAGAGCAAATGGAGAGGGCAGAAGTTGAATCCATCGAAGGGCTCTCTCCAGCCATTGCCATTGACCAAAGGAGTGTTTCTCGAAGCCCTCGCTCTACCGTAGGGACCGTGACGGAGATCTATGATTATCTGAGGCTCCTTTTTGCCCGGGTGGGCGAACCTTTTTGTCCCCATTGTGATCAACCCATTACTTCCCAATCCATTGATCAGGTAGCGGAGACCCTTCTTCGATGTCCCAAAGGAAGCCTGCTTACCCTTCTTTCCCCCATTGTGAGAGGGAGAAAAGGAGAGTATCGAAAGGAGATGGATGAACTAAGGAAGAATGGATTTTTAAAAGTGAGAATTGATGGTGAAATGAGAGATCTAAGCGAGGATATCCACCTAAATAAACATAAACATCATACCATCGAAGTCCTGGTGGATCGAATTATTATAAAGGAAGGAGTGGAGAAGAGACTCCGTGAATCTCTGGAGTTAGCCACCCGTCTTTCCGATGGGATTCTGAAGATTGAAAGGGAAGGAGCCCCTCCTCTTCTCTTTAGCCAGAAATTTTCATGCCCTCTTTGTGGATTTAGCTTTCCAGAAATAACACCGAGGATGTTTTCCTTTAATAGTCCTCAAGGGGCATGCCCTTCGTGTCAGGGTTTGGGAACGAAGTCCTTTTTTGATCCAGAGCGAATTATCCCGGATCCTTCCCTTTCTCTTCTTGAAGGAGCTATCCTCCCATGGGAGTACAAGGGGCGTTCCTATTATGTTCCTATCATTGAAGGTTTAGCCAAACATTTCCATTTCAATCCCTCCACTCCCTTTAAAAAATTACCCAAATCCATTCAACACCTTCTTCTCTATGGAGCTCAAGGAGAAGAGGTTTCCTTTAATGTGAAGGGAAGAGGGGGGACCTACCAATTCAGAGAGAAGTTTGAAGGAGTCATCAAAGAATTGGAGAGGGAATGGGAGGAGAATGGGGAAGAGAACTCAGAACTCGAAAAGTTTATGAGCTCCGTTCCTTGCCCAGAGTGTAAAGGGACGAGATTAAAAAAAGAGGTCCTCGCAATTAAAGTGGGAGGAAAGTCGATTGCGGAGGTGAGTCACCTTTACGTCAAAGACCTCCTTTATTTTTTAAAAGATCTGAAGCTCAGTCCCCGGTCTCAAAAAATTGCCCAACCCATCATAAGGGAAATTGAGGAGAGGTTAAAATTTATGATCGAGGTAGGCTTGGATTACCTTACCCTTGATCGAAACGCTTCCACCCTTTCTGGAGGGGAGTCTCAGCGAATCCGATTGGCCACCCAGATCGGATCCAGTTTAGTGGGGGTCCTTTATATCCTTGATGAACCCAGTATTGGACTCCACCCGAGGGATCATCTCCGTCTGCTTGGGACTCTGAAGCGTTTACGGGATATGGGAAATACCGTCATCATAGTGGAACATGATGAGGCGACGATTCGATCTGCGGACTATGTGATTGATATGGGACCAGGCCCCGGAGAGAAAGGAGGGGAGGTTGTTTTTGCTGGTTCTCCTGATGAATTGGTGCGATCAGAGGTCTCGTTAACAGGTCAGTACCTCTCTGGGAAGAGGGGGATCCCTATCCCCTCCAGGCGAAGAGCGGTGGGAGATAAATTTTTGATCCTTCGAGGAGCTCGAGCCAATAACTTAAAGAATATCGATGTCAAAATTCCATTAGGGGTCTTTACCTGTATCACAGGGGTCTCTGGTTCGGGAAAATCGACCCTGGTGATTGATACCCTTTATAAGGGGCTCTCTTTGCAACTCTATTCTCGAAAGGCCCAGAAGGTACCGGTTCAAAGCATTGAGGGAATAGAATATATTGATAAAGTCATCCACGTAGATCAAATGCCTATCGGTAGAACTCCAAGATCCAACCCAGCAACCTATACAGGTCTTTTCCAGCCCATCCGAGAGCTTTTTTCTCAACTCCCGGAGTCAAGAATGAGAGGATTTAAACCTGGCCGATTCAGTTTCAATGTAGCAGGAGGTCGATGCGAAGCCTGCAGGGGAGATGGACTCCTTCGAGTGGAGATGAACTTTTTGCCCGATGTTTATGTCACCTGTGAGGAGTGCCATGGAAAGAGATATAACCGAGAAACCCTTCAGATTCGCTATAAAGGGAAAAACATTTCAGATGTTTTAGAGATGAGTGTCGAAGAGGCTTGCGAATTTTTCCAGAGTATTCCCATTCTTTCTCAGAAGCTTCAGATCCTAAGAGAGGTGGGTCTGGGTTATATTAAATTAGGACAACCTGCAACTACCCTTTCAGGAGGGGAGGCCCAAAGGATTAAGCTGGCTCGGGAATTGAGCAAAAGGGAAACCGGACGAACCGTCTATATCCTTGATGAACCCACTACCGGGCTCCATTTTGCTGATATTCAAAGGCTTATCGATATTCTCAATCGACTCACCGATCGTGGAAATACCGTGATTGTGATTGAACATAACCTGGAAGTCATCAAATCAGCCGATTACATCATCGATTTAGGCCCAGAAGGAGGGGAAGAAGGGGGATGGGTGGTGGCCACTGGAACTCCTGAAGAGATCATTCATCATCCAAGCTCCTACACGGGACAGTATCTCAAAAAAGTCATGGAGAGAGATCAGTATCCCTTGAATGATAGTTCAACTTCCTGAAGCCATCCCTTCTTTTTTGCCTTAAAATAGGTTATGGTGAAATGGAAAAAGAATAATAATGAATAAAAGGAGGAGCATTGAAAATGGCGGAGGAGGAAAAAGGAAAGACAACTTTGGGACTGGAGGAAAATGTGGAAGGTTTTCTTTGTTATCTTCTTGGATTCCTCACCGGAATTCTCTTCCTCATATTAGAGAAGAAGAGTTCTTTTGTGAGATTTCACGCCATGCAGTCTACCATTACCTTTCTCGGGCTTTTTGTCCTTTCTTTGATTCTTGGAATGATTCCCATCGTTCACCTTCTCGTCTATCCTCTTTGGATCCTTAGCCTTATTCTTTGGCTTCTCCTCATGATTAAAGCGCTTCAGGGGAAACGATATGCTTTGCCTATAGTGGGGAAAATGGCTGAGGAGAAGATTTTATAAGCTAACCATGGGAAAGAGAAGAAGGAAAAAAAGCCGAGCAGGAATCCTCCTTCTACTCTTCTTTCTTATTGGAGGAGTGCTCCTTTTCTCAACCCTTTTTAGGAAGGAGATTTCCCGTAGAATGGAACCCTTTTTCGAAAAGCTCGACGTCCTGAAAGAGAAGAAAGAAGTCGTCCTTTACTTCTCCAGTCAGGAGGGAGACTATCTGGTCGGGGAAAAGAGAAAGATCCCAAAAAGGAAAGAGTTAGGGGAGGAGGCAAAAGACCTTCTCGGTGAACTCATCAAAGGGCCTTCGGGAGGGTTGATTCCAACCCTCCCTCCAAGAACCAGGTGTTTGAACGTTATGGTGAATGAGAAGGGTTTGGCGAAAGTGAATTTTAATCACTCCTTACTGAAAGATCATCCGGGTGGAAGTTCGGCGGAAATCCTGACGGCTTACTCCATTGTCCACTCCCTCACGCAGAACTATCCAGAGATTAAGAAGGTCCAGATCTTGGTCAATGGAAAGCCCATTGAGACCATCTCGGGCCATCTCTCTTTAAAGAATCCTCTTTCCCCCAATCCCAATCTCATTAAAAAACCATAGTCATCCCTCACTCAGAGCCGGGAATAAGCCTGATAGGGATGTTAGGCATTCTATGAGCTTCGTAAATACTCCTCTCGGGCTTAAATTTATTTCCCCCTTCAGTGAGGGGTTACAAACCCTGATTGATTTCGATAGAAATTGGTGCTAATATTTATTCAAATTCCTTAAAGTGAAAATCACCTTAAAGATTAAAGTGTTTTATGCTTGAAGCGAAATATATCCGAGACCATTTTGATGAGGTTCAGAAACGATTGGCTTTAAGGGGACAGGAGATTCCCCTTGATCAATTTCTTGTCCTTGATCAGGAGCGGAGGAAAGCGGTCCAGGAATGGGAACGGTTGAGATCCCTTCAAAAGAAAGTTTCAGAGGAGATCAGCCGGAGGAGGAGGGAGAATCAGGATGCTTCCGAGCTAATTGGGGAGATGAAGAAGGTTTCTCAATCACTGAAAGAGCTGGATGGAATGGTTCAGGAAAAAGAGAGGTTATTGGAAGAACTCCTCTTAACAATTCCAAACCTTCCCCATTCCTCTGTCCCTATCGGGAAAGATTCGGAAGATAATGTGGAGGTGAGGCGGTGGGGGGAGATCCCGAGATTTGATTTTGAACCAAAACCTCATTGGGAGATTGGGGAGGAGCTCGGGATTCTCGATTTTAAATCTGGAGCAAAGCTTGCAGGGGCAAGGTTTACCCTCTATTGGGATCTCGGGGCGAAGCTGGAGAGGGCTTTGATTAATTTTATGTTAGATCTTCATACCCGAGAACATGGATACCGAGAAGTCCTTCCCCCTTTTATGGTGAATCGAACAACGATGACTGGGACGGGTCAGCTTCCAAAGTTTGCTGAGGAGCTTTTCAAAATCGAAGGGTTAGAATACTATCTCATCCCTACCGCGGAAGTTCCTGTAACCAATATCCATCAGGGAGAGATCCTTGAAGAGGAGATGCTCCCCCTTTATTATACTGCTTACACTCCCTGCTTCAGGAAAGAGGCGGGATCTTATGGAAAGGATACAAGGGGATTAATTCGGCAGCATCAGTTCAATAAGGTAGAATTGGTTAAATTTACGAAGCCAGAACACTCTTATGAAGAACTCGAAAAGCTTCTCAATGACGCCGAAGAGGTTTTGAGAAGGCTGAAATTACCCTACCGGGTGGTTACTCTTTGTACGGGGGATTTAGGGTTCGCTGCCTCCAAGACCTATGATATCGAGGTTTGGCTTCCCGGGCAGAATACTTTTAGGGAAATCTCTTCGTGCAGTAATTTTGAGGATTTTCAGGCAAGAAGGGCGAAGATTCGTTACAGGATTTCAGGGAAGTCTAAAACAGAGTATGTTCATACGTTGAATGGTTCCGGTTTGGCGGTGGGAAGAACCCTGGTGGCTATTCTTGAGAATTATCAACAGAAAGATGGAAGTGTACTGATCCCTGAAGTATTGAGGCCATATATGGATGGAGTGGAACGAATCACGAAAAAGCATTAAAGAAGATGACAAATTTGGAGGGATGGCCGAGTGGTTTAAGGCGGCGGTCTTGCCCGCCAGAGGCGGGTCCGCCTTTGGCGGAAAAACCGCTTCTTGTAAGAGTGGTTTGATATGCCTTGTGTTTATATTTTGTATAGCGAAGGCACAAAAAAATTTTATGTTGGTTCAAGTAGGGAGGGGAGCGCCGACAACCGTTTACGATCTCATAATTCAGGGAAGAGCAGGTCTACAAAGGGAGGGCGTCCTTGGCGACTCATTTATGAGGAGCAAATCTAAGACTACACGGAAGCGCGTAAAAAGGAGAATTTTTTAAAGTCCGGAGTTGGACGGAGATGGATTAAAGAACAATTTAAAGATCGGAGGGATGGCCGAGTGGTTTAAGGCGGCGGTCTTGAAAACCGCTTCTCCGAAAGGAGACGTGGGTTCGAATCCTACTCCCTCCGCCAGTTAATAGAAATTAAAATACATACCGTTTTGGCACTAAGTAGATTGCAAATAAGATGGAGAGATGCCCGAGAGGCCGAAGGGGCACGACTGGAAATCGTGTGTTCCGACTAAAATCGGAACCGAGGGTTCAAATCCCTCTCTCTCCGCCATACTTTGGCGCCCATAGCTCAGTTGGATAGAGCGTCGGACTACGAATCCGCAGGTCGGGGGTTCAAATCCCTCTGGGCGCGCCAATTATTTCAATAACTTACGAACCAGAAGAGACTTCCACTGCCTGCGATTGTGCTAAATTTGTGCTAATTTTTTTCCTCACCTCATCCAGAATCTCAACCCCATCCCTTAAACTCTCAGGGTAGTGATGGGCATATCTCGAAAGCATAGAGATCTCTTTCCACCTGCCAAGTTTCTGGATTTTATAAAGATCCACTCCACACTGAGCGAGACGAGTGGCAAAGGTATGCCTGAGATCATGCCATCTCAGATGGGGGATACCTGATTTTTTAACTGCCAAGCGAAATGCTCTCATGAGATTGGCCGCATCGATCCTTGTTCCCTTCTTGCTATAAAAGACAAGATTCGATTTGATATTTCGGATTTTACTTCTGGCCTTTAGAACCTCCATGGCCCTTTCATTCAAGGGCAGGACGTCCTTTGATTTATTTTTCTGCTCAAGAATGGTAATGGTTCTTCTGAAAAGGTCTATCTGTGACCACTGAAGATTCAACACCTCGCTCTGCCTGAGTCCTGTTTCAAGAGAGAATATGATGAGTTCCTGAAGCCACCTGGGTGAGGAATGAAGCAGTTTCTCCTCCTCTTCATACGTCAGCCAGCGTTCCCGTTGATTGTTTTCTTTCTCCCTTGACACTTTCCGAACGGGGTTCTCATTTAACCACTCCCACTCTTTTATCGCCAGATTGAAAGCATGGCCCATGAGAGCAAGCTCATAGTTGATAGTTCGGGGCGAAGCCCCCTCCTGTCTCCTCTTAAGCTTGTATTCATAAATATCTTTCGGTGTGATTTTAGTCAGGATCCTGTCTCCAAAAAACCCGTTCAGGTGATGGGCAAGACCGATATCCCGAGTGTAAGATTTGGGAGCCTTGTTGATCGCTGAATGTTCTTTCAAATACTTCTCCATCATCTCTCGGAACGTCTTTTTTTCTCCCGGCATCTTATCCAGCCATTTCCTCTCAGCGATCTCGGTAAGAATTTTGTGGTAAATCTGTTCGGCTATCTTCTTGTTTGAAGTTTCGGTTGAGAGCCTGACCTGTTCGCCCATATAACTGAACCTCATCCACCAGAGCCGGCCTCTTTTATATAGTCCCATAATCTCCCTCCTTTCCGAGGCCCCTGTCTTTCCCTGGTTTCTCCCGAAGGGGAGTATACCGGGTTTTCTTAGCCTCTTCAATATACCTTCTGGCTATTTGATAAATATCGGGAGGGGGCTTTCCCATAGATTCGAGAATCCTCTTTCCTATTTTTTCCTCATCTTTACCCTCAGGCAGCACTAAAAGGCCCTCAAGCCATCTATCAATGGTGCTTTTCCTGAACCTCAGGCCCTTTTTCCCAATTCGGAGGTGAGGGATTTTTCTGAGTTTGACCCATTGATAGATGGTTGAGGGGTTGAAGTTGAGATAAGAGGAAACCTCAGAGACAGTCCAGAGTATCTCTAATTTAACCTCTTCGGGTCTGTTTTGAGGCATTCTGGGGTTTCCTCCTTATGTTAAATCTACCGATAGATGTATCCCTTGGCCACACTGGTTCGATTGTGGCCAAGCTCCTGGGTTACCTTTTTTAGGGCCTCTTTTTCTGAGAGGCCTTTTTCAAGGAGTTCTTTATATCTCCTCTGGGCGTAGTTCACCCTGAAGGCATGGGAACCGGTATAGGATTCTTTACATTTAGCCGCTGCCCTTCTCAGGTCGGGATAGGATTCTTCCTTGATTTTCCTCCAGCCCTTTTCATCTATGAAAGGAAGGAGGAGCTGGACGGCCTCAAGGACGGTGTTGAACTGTTCCATTCGATCCTCATAATCGAGCCACCTGTCTCTTCCTCCTTTCGATTTGAGAATATGGATGATGGGTCTTTCGCCACTTCTCCAATTTCTCAGGCTTTCCACTACCTTGGGAACATCATCGATTCTTGCACCCGTAAGAAGCTGGATGGTGGCGATCGCTTGATGTTGAGGTTGCTTCATTTTTCCTATCACCCTCTCGGGGTTAGAGAAGGGAAGGGCTTCTCCACTTTCACCTGCGAGACCCAGGAAGTAGTGGTAGAGGTTATTGATCACCTCCCTCAGATCCTCTCTTTTTCTCCACGAAGAGGTAGAGAGATACTTCCTGAAGGCCGAAAGGATCAGTTTGATCGTTCTTTTGGTCGAGCGCTCGGCCTTCTCCTTGAGGTACCTCTCGAACCGTTCTTCTGAGACTTGATTGGTCCGCCTGATCGCTTCCTCATGCATCTTATCTTTGAATTCTTTAGCGATCCCAAAGTAGCGGCTGTAAGTTTCGTAGGAGTGAATCTTAGGACTCTTTCCCCCATAAACCTTTTTGGCCTCATGTTTGGATTCCCCAATGCCGTAGAGGTCTTTTTTGAAGACCTCCAGTGAATATTCAAGACTGTGGTGTTTGGACATACCTGTTCTTACCTCCTTTCAAAAGTTTTTTTATTTTGTTAAGTGTTCCCACCACCCCTTTTTTATTTGGGAGAAAGGGATGATCAAAACTCCTGGCCCTTTTAACCTAATAAAATCATTAGGTTTTTGAGGAATAAAAAAGTGGACAACCAGGGCCTGAAGCTATCCACTTTTCACAACTTCGGGCAAAAACCTCAATGCGAGAATAGTTATACGGAAACAGTTATCATTGAAGTTTTGCTTCTCTCACGAACCGTAGATAAAAAAAGGGGATTGACAGAGACGCAGCTCATTC
>JBBIMX010000061.1:0-1656 GCA_037444165.1 Deltaproteobacteria bacterium
ATGGAGGTCAAAAAATTATAACGTCACCCCTCACTCTTATTCTCCACCTCTGAGGAAGGGATTACCTTATAATCCCTTTCGAGATTGACAACACCCATCATCGCAATATATGATGAATAAAACATCGAGTTATAATCCATCCCTTAAGGAGGAAGAGATGGGAAGCACTCCTTCAGCTTTATGGATTGCCAAAGGGAAAAAAGATATTTTCTTGCTGCCCCATATGGCTAACCGACATGGTCTTATTGCGGGTGCGACCGGAACGGGAAAAACTGTCTCCCTCAGGGTTTTGGCTGAAAATTTTAGTCGGATCGGTGTCCCGGTTTTTATGGCCGACATTAAAGGGGATCTTTCAGGTCTTCCCCTGCCCGGAGGTGAAAACCCAAAGGTCGTCGAAAGAGTAAAGAAGCTTAATTTGCAGGATTTCAACTTTGAAGGGTTTCCTGTGGTCTACTGGGATGTCTTTGGAGAGCAAGGTCATCCTGTCCGGACCACCATCTCCGAAATGGGACCTCTGCTTTTGAGCCGGATCCTGAATCTCAATGAGGTCCAGAGTGGTGTCCTGAATCTCATCTTTAAGATCGCTGACGACAATGGTCTATTACTCCTTGATCTCAAAGATCTTAAAGCAATGGGTCAGTTTGTAGGGGATCATGCAGAGCAATTTAAAACTCAATATGGAAATATCTCTGCCGCAAGCATTGGAGCGATTCAGAGAAATCTTCTTACCCTCGAGGAACAGGGAGGGGATAAGTTTTTTGGGGAACCTGCCCTCGATGTTCAGGATTTCATGCAAACGGATCCCTCCGGGAGGGGAATCATCAATCTCTTCAGCGCTGACAAACTGATGCAATCCCCTAAACTCTACGCAACGTTTCTTCTCTGGATGCTCTCTGAGTTATTTGAGCAGCTTCCAGAGGTGGGAGACCCTCCCAAACCCAATCTCATCTTTTTCTTTGACGAAGCCCATCTCCTATTTGATGATGCACCTAAAATACTAATCGATAAGCTCGAACAGGTCGTTCGGCTTATTCGTTCCAAAGGAGTAGGGGTCTATTTTGTGACCCAGAACCCTTTGGATCTGCCTGAGACCATCTTAGGACAACTTGGAAATCGAATCCAACATGCCCTCAGGGCTTTTACTCCCAAGGATCAGAAATCGGTCAAGGCGGCTGCTGAAACATTTCGTTTAAATCCAAAATTGAATGCGGCTAAGGCCATTACAGAACTTGAAGTGGGGGAGGCACTCCTCTCGGTCTTAGATGAAAAAGGATCTCCAACGATGGTGGAACGGGCCTATATCCTTCCTCCACGAAGCCGTTTGATCCCTCTCTCCTCTGAAGAACGGAATCGATGGATTAAGGAATCGATCCTATATGGGCATTATGAAAAAACAGTGGATCGAGAATCAGCGTACGAAAAATTGAGAGCCAGAGCGGAGCAGGTCAGGATAGAATCTCAAGAGCGGCTCGCTCAAAGACGACCAACCAAAGAACCTAAATCTCAAGCTGAGCAGCTTTTAGGAGCGGCGGTGAAGAGTGCCGCCCATGCCATTGGAAGCCAACTGGGACGTCAGATTATCCGAGGAGTCCTGGGATCTATTTTCGGTGGTGGACGAAGGAGATAAAAAATTTCTTTACCTTCTCCTGAGGCTGT
>JBBIMX010000061.1:1756-15246 GCA_037444165.1 Deltaproteobacteria bacterium
TTTTCGGTGGTGGACGAAGGAGATAAAAAATTTCTTTACCTTCTCCTGAGGCTGTGCTATGTAGAATAAACATTAAATCCCATAAGGAGGGTAGCTTATGAAACGGATATTTATTGGATTAGGAATTTTGGTGTTGGTGGTAGGTCTGGTGTATGCTCGTGCTCCCAAAAGTGATTATCAGTGGACCGGAACGGTTCTGGAGGCAGATGGGGATCACCTCGTCGTCCAAAAGGGTGAGGAAAAGTGGGAATTTGCCTACGATAAGGATACGAAAATCAGCGGAGACCTCAAAGTGGGAGCTAAAGTCACGGTAAAGTATATGATGAAGGCTACCAGTATCGAAATCAAGGGAGAACCTGAAAAAAAGGCAGCCCCCAAGAAAAAGTAAAGAGGCCTTTTTATCGATCTAAGTGAATGGCGTCTCCAAAAATGTTGGAGACGCCAAATTTTTTAAAGCCCTCATCTGAACAAGAAAAGAACAAAAGGCGGATTTTAGAATAGGTCATCTTTAATGGAAAAAGAAAACAAGGGTCTTCTATTTGAGGGGGCTAAACTTTTTGAAATTGATTTAAACGAAAAGGCCTTGGAGGCCTTCGATCTCTATCTTCGGGAACTTCTGAAATGGAACCAAAAAATGAACCTTACGGCTATTCGGTCAGAAAGAGAAATTGTTTTGAAACATTTTCTCGACTCCCTCTCTGCTCATCCTCATCTCACTGAGGTCTCCACCCTTCTCGATATTGGTTCAGGGGCGGGTTTTCCAGGAATTCCCCTTAAAATCGTCAGGCCTTCATTAAAAATTACTTTGATAGACTCTGTTCGGAAAAAGACCGATTTTCAGAGACATATCCTTCGGACCCTTGGCTTAAGGGGTTGGGAAGTCATCCACGGCCGAATCGAGAATAAAGAGATAATCGAACGTTTAAAAGGTCAATTCGAAGGGGTCATCTCGAGGGCCTTATCAACCCTCTCCATCTTTCTTCCTCAAGCCTCCCTTTTTTTACAACAGGGAGGGATTCTAATAGCCATGAAGGGGAGACGACTGGACAGTGAGCTTCCTTATCTCTCACAATTCGAAAACCTTCCCTGTCGTCTCGAAAAGATTATCCGTTTCTCTCTTCCTTTCAGCTCCATCCGAAGAACCCTTCTCCTCTTTCGAAAGCCATAAAATTCATCTTCCCTTTCATCCCTTTTTTGTGCTATAAAAATAACATGATCCGGATCTTCCGTTCTCTCTCCAGCGAGGAGAGGGTAAAGGTGAGAGGGCTTCATGGCTCGTATTATCTGTATTGCTAATCAAAAGGGAGGAGTAGGAAAAACCACAACCGCGGTCAATCTCTCAGCCTCTCTGGCCGTCGCCGAGAAGAAGGTTCTTCTGATCGATATCGACCCACAAGGAAATTCGACCAGTGGTTTAGGATTAAACAAGGAAGGCTCGAACGGGACCATCTATCAGGCGCTCCTCCGCGGCTCAGGCTTGAAAGAGGTAATCCAGAAGACCTCTCTCCCCTATTTAGAAGTGGTCATCTCGAATACCGATCTAATCGGAGCCGAGATTGAATTGATCCAGGAGGAGAACCGGGAGAGAAGGCTTCAGTATCTGATTGAGGAGGTAGAAACAGACTACGACTACATCCTCATTGATTGCCCTCCTTCTTTAGGTCTCCTCACCCTTAACTCCCTTACGGCCGCCCATTCGGTGATTATTCCCCTTCAATGCGAATACTATGCGCTCGAAGGATTGGGACAACTCCTTAAGACCATTGTCCGAATCAAACAGGTCTTTAACCCAAGACTTGAAATTGAGGGAATCCTTCTAACCATGTTTGATATTCGAAACAATCTCTCCCATCAGGTGGCTCAGGAAGTCAGGGCTCACTTTAAGGACAAAGTATTTAAAACAGTGATCCCCAGAAATGTTCGTCTGAGCGAGGCCCCGAGCCACGGGAAACCGGTCCTATTGTATGATATTCACTCCAAAGGGGCAGAAAGTTATCTTCAACTGGCTCAGGAACTGATGGACAACGGAACACGATATGGTGACTAAACGAATAGCTTTAGGAAAGGGCTTAGACGCCCTTATCCCTGAATGGAAACCCACGGAAGGGAAAAACCTCATCTATTGTGGGATCGAAGAGATCCGTCCGAATCCCCATCAACCCCGGAAGCACTTTGACGAAGCCAAACTTCAGGAGTTAGCCGATTCTATTAAAGAAAAAGGAATCCTGGAACCCCTATTGGTCAGGAAAGTCTCCGAGGGCTATGAATTGATTGTAGGAGAAAGGCGCTGGCGAGCCGCTCAGAAGGCAGGACTGAAAGAAGTCCCTGTCCTAATCAAGGAGTTTGATGAAAGGGCCGCTCTGGAAATCTCTCTTATCGAAAATCTTCAGCGTGAAGATCTCAATCCCATCGAGGAAGCGGAGGCCTATCAACGTTTGATTGAAGAATTCCATCTCAGCCATGAAGCCCTGAGCCTCCGGATCGGTAAGGATCGAACGACCATTACCAATGCCTTAAGACTTTTAAAACTTCCTCCGGAGATCAAAGAGCATCTTCTTCAAAACCGACTCTCCCCGGGTCATGCCAGGGCGATTCTCAGTCTCGAAGATCAGGAGAAACAGAAGCAGCTCTGTCAACTTATCCTCCAGAAGAGCTTATCCGTCAGAGAGGCAGAGGCCCTTGCAAAAAAATGGTCAGGAAAGCCGAAAAAGAAACCCATAGAAAAAACTCAAGATGATCTAAAGCTTCAACTCACAAGCCTCCAGGAGTCTCTGCGACGCCATCTTGGAACGAAGGTCCTGATCCATTCGAAAGGGAAAAGAGGAAAGATCGAGATCGAATACTATTCCCATGAAGATCTGGAAAGAATTGTGGAAGCCATCTTAAAAAATACATAGCCCATGGAGCATAGGGGTATCGGCAAGCCTGGAATGCGAGTTTGTCCTATGCTCTTTTCCTAAATTGCAAAAGGAGTCAGCCATGTCAGGGAAATCAATTTTCACAAAAAGTGGGACGGGTCCCTCTTCCGTAACCGATGAGATCAGCGCCTTCTTAGGAAAAGAAAGCGTCTTTGAAGGGAAGATGAGTTTCCAGGGGGTCTTTCGTTTGGAAGGAAAATTCAAAGGAGAGATCTTTGACAGCGGAATCCTGATCGTGGGAGAATCGGCGAAGGTCACAGGAAAAATAGGGGTCCATTCTATCATTATCAATGGTCATGTGGAGGGAGAGATCATGGCCCAAGAGAAAGTGGAAATTCATTCGACGGGCCAATTCTATGGAACCCTCTTCACTCCTATTCTTATTGTGAATGAGGGAGGAATTCTCGAGGGTCAGTGTCAGATGAAGACTCGTTCTCACGTGGAAGATAGAATCCTTCCTTCCCTCCAAGAGGAACCCCCTCTATCCTCTTAAAATTTTAAAAAATATTGACATCTTTATAGGGCTATGTTAATGAAATCCCGTTTTGAATCCTACCCTGAACCTTCTATTAAAAGGAGACGAGTCTGAAGGAGTGGGTCAAACCTCTTCAATTCCTCCTTACAGTGGGTTGGTATGTGGCGTTGAGTCTCATCATCCCAGTAGGAATTGGATATTGGCTGGATCGACCTGAAATGTTCAATAAGCGGCCTCTCTTTACTTTCATTGGGCTTGGGGTTGGAACGGTGGTAGCCTTTGGGGGTCTTTTGAAAATGCTTCTTCGATATCAGGCAGAAGAAGAAAAATCAAGAAAAAAGATGAAAGAGGAGAAGGGGAATCAACATCATGGGTAGGGGTCGACTAAAAATTCTTATTTTTTTCTTTGTTCCTGTCCTCATTCTATTTATCATCGGTTTAATCTTTGGCCCATTGGGTTCGAGTTTTCTGGGCAAAGAGCCCCCTGCGATTTTCCAGGTCCCTCGCCCTCATGTCTCCCTCCCTGCAGAACCTCTATTCCACTTTGGGAAATGGACGATTACGAACACCCTTTTGGCCTCCTGGTTCACCATGCTCGTCTTAATCTCCCTCTCCCTCTTTCTGACCCGGGGGATGAAACTGATCCCATCCCGGCGTCAGGCCATGGCTGAGGCCGTGGTGGAAGGACTGCTCAACTTTGTGGAAAGCGTAGCAGGGAAGAAACATGCCCGGATGATCTTCCCTGGCGTGGCGACCATTTTTATCTATGTGATCTCTAATGCCTACCTTGCCCTTCTCCCCTTTTTTGGTACCATCGGCTTCTATCATGACCATGAATTTGTCCCCCTTTTCCGAGCCGCCAATACGGATGTCAATGTTCCCCTCTCGATCGCCTTGATGTCCTTCTTTTTCGTAGAAAGTTGGGGAATGAGGGCGATCGGGGTCTTCCACTATCTTGGAGAGTTTATCAATATCCGTCAGTTTCTCCAGGGCTGGAAGGAGCTTCTCACCGGAAAGATTAAGACCGGGCCGATGAATATTGTTTTCGGAGTGATCAATCTTTTTGTGGGGGTCCTGGAGATCTTCAGCCATCTAACCCGGATGCTCAGCTTCACCTTCCGTCTTTTTGGTAATATGACGGCGGGCGAAATCCTGATCCTGGTCTCCTGTTTTCTTATTCCCCTTGTATTTACCATTCCCTTTTACAGCTTAGAATTATTGATCGGTCTGATTCAGGCTCTCATCTTTTCGGGATTAACCCTGGTCTTCGGAACGGTTGCAACAGCTCCTCTGCATGAGGAGTCAGAATAAATCTCTCATTGAAAGGAGGAAGGAGAATGACACCAGAAGTAATGAAGATGTTAACCATTGGGTTGATCGCTGCCGTTGGGTTCTTCGGTCCCGCATTGGCCTTGGGCCTGATTGGATTTTCGGCCATGCAATCCTTGGGTCGGAATCCTGAGGCGCGAGGAGCGATTCTGACCAATATGATCTTGATTGGGGCCCTCGCGGAGGCCATCGGGATTTATGTGTTGATCGTTTGTATCATCCTATCCATGGTTGTCAAATAAGGAGGATCATCATGGGAGAGGGTCTACCGACTAATCTGTTAGTAATTATTATTGCCGTCATGGTATTCGTATTCGGTGTCGCCGGGTTAATTATCGGCAGAGTTCTTCTGGCCGCTTTTTAGCATCCAGAAAGAACCAAAAGAGGTCCATATGGAAGGTTTTGCCAGTTTAGGGATCAATCTACCATTGCTGGTCGTCTTTGTAATCAACTTTATCATCCTCTTTGTGTTGCTCCGCCTCTTCTTATATAAACCCGTTCTGAAGATGCTCGATGAGAGGGCTCGAAGAACCAAAGAGGCCATGGACATGGCCGAAGCGACCAAGAAACAGTATGAAGAGGCCAGAACGGAGATCCAAAAACAGATGGAGAAGGGACGACAGGAGGCTCAGGCCATTATTGCTCAAGCCATTCAGACAGGGGAAAGAATGAAGGAGGAGGCAAGACAAGAGGCATCCCGGCAAACCCAGGAGATGATTGAACGAGCTCGAGAAGAGATTGCCGCTGAACGGGAGAGACTCGTGGAGGATCTTCGAAGGGAATTTGTTGAGATCTCCATCGCGGCAGCTGAGAAGGTGATACGAGAAACCCTGGATCGGGAAAAACATCGAAAACTGATCGAAGAAACCTTAAAAGAGAGTGCGACCTTCAAAAGAAGTTAAGGATCAATATGCCAAGAATCAGTTCTGCCAAACGATATGCGCAGGCCGCGTTTGAGCTCGCTTTGGAGAGAGGGGAACTCGAATCCTGGCAAAAAGGACTCGAGAAGATTTCGGAGCTCACCAAGAAGGAGGAACTGATCTCCTTTCTTCAAAACCCGAGGATCCCCTTTGACACGAAGAAGAGAGTCTTAGAGTTCCAGTTGGGTGACATTCTTCCTCTAACCCTGAATCTCGGTCTCCTATTGGTGCATAAAGGACTTCTTCGAATGGCACCCAGGATCCTTCAACAATTCACCCTTCTCGTCGATGCCCACCATGGCATTGAAAGGGCCAGGGTAACGACGGCTATTCCCCTTGAAGATCCGGAAAAGAACCTCCTCTCCCATCGATTAGAAGAGATGGCAAAACGGAAGGTTCTCATCGAGGGGCAGGTGGATCCAACCCTGATCGGAGGCTTTGTTGCAAGAATGGGGGACAAAATCATCGACGCAAGTCTCCGCCACCAATTGGAGGCCTTAAAACAACATCTGATAGAGGCGAGCCATTAGGAGAAAGAGGAAGGTTAAAGAAGCAAAAAAATTTAGATAGAGAGAGGATTCCATATGGCTACCCGCGAACAAGATATCGTGTCCGTCATCAAGGAACAGATCGCACGATTTGGGGCACCCATCTCGGTGACCAATGTGGGAACGGTCATCGAGGTAGGGGATGGAATTGCCAGAATTCATGGCCTCAGTGAGGCCGCCTACAACGAACTTCTTGAGTTTCCATACGGGATTACTGGGATCGCCTTGAACCTCGAAGAGGATAATGTAGGAGCCGTCATCCTCGGCGACTGCAGCAAGATTAAAGAAGGAGACGAGGTCAAGGCCACGGGAAGGGTCATCGAGGTCCCGGTAGGAGAGGATCTCATTGGCAGGGTGGTCAATCCTTTAGGTCAACCCTTAGATGGGAAAGGACCCATCCGGGCTACCAAAACTCGTCCCATTGAAAGGGTCGCTCCTGATGTGACAAAAAGAGAGCCCGTGAATACACCGGTGATGACCGGGATTAAAGCCATCGATAGTATGATTCCGATTGGAAGAGGACAACGGGAACTCATCATCGGAGATCGGTTTACAGGGAAGTCGGCCATCACTCTCGATACGATCATTGCCCAGAAAGGACAGAATCTTATCTGCATCTATGTGGCCATCGGGCAGAAAACCTCCAAGGTAGCCCAGGCGATTGCGACCCTCGAAAAATATGGGGCTATGGAATATACCATCGTGGTCGAGGCAGACGCCTCAGATCCAGCTCCTCTCCAATATATTGCACCTTACTCAGGATGTGCAATGGGAGAGGAGTTTATGGAACAGGGCAGAGATGCTCTAATCATCTATGATGATCTTTATAAGCACGCCTGGGCCTATCGTCAGCTCTCTCTCCTCCTTCGTCGTCCTCCGGGCCGTGAAGCCTATCCTGGCGATATCTTCTATCTCCATAGTCGACTCCTCGAAAGAGCAGCCAAACTCTCTCAGAAATATGGCGGGGGCTCTTTAACAGCCATTCCCATTATCGAGACCCAGCTCGGGGATATCTCCGCCTATATCCCTACCAATGTCATCTCTATTACGGACGGTCAAATCTATCTTGAACCTGACCTCTTTAATGCAGGGATTCGGCCAGCCATCAACGTTGGACTCTCCGTATCCCGCGTGGGAGGAGCCGCCCAAAGAAAGGCGATGAGACAAGTCGCAGGGAGGCTGAGACTCGAACTGGCCCAGTTTAGGGAGCTTGAGGCCTTTGCGAAATTTGGAAGCGAAGAACTCGATAAGGCCACGAAAGATCAACTGGAACGGGGAAGAAGAATCACCGAGGTTCTCAAACAACCCCAGTATACTCCCATGTCATTAGGGAAGCAGGTCTCCATCCTTTACGCCGTGACCAATGGGTATCTGGATGATGTAGCGGTAGATCGGGTGATCTCATGGGAGGAGAACTTCCATCGGTTCATGGAAACCCGTCATCCAGAGATAGAGAAAAGAATCAATCAAGAAATGGAGTTGACCAAAGAGATCGAAGAGGCTCTAAAAGTCGCCATCTTGGAATACAAAAAAGAAACCACTCCCTAAAGGATTTCATTATGGCAAGTGTCCAGGCCTTACGTCGTCGGATTCGGAGTGTTCAGGGAACGGTGAAGATCTGTCGTGCCATGGAGATGGTGGCCACGGCCAAGATGAGACGGACCCAACAGCGTGCCCTGGCAGGCCGACCCTATGCGGAAAAGATTCGTCAGGTCATCTCCGACCTTGCCATTGAACCTCGAATCAAAGGGAGAATCCCTCCCTTACTTGAGAAGAGAGAGGTCAAAAAAATCGCCCTCGTTCATATCGGAACGGATCGAGGGCTCTGTGGGGGCCTCAATACCAATCTTAATCGAATCGTAGGAGAGTTCATTCTCGAACAGAAGGTTCCTGTAACCGTCATTACCGTGGGCCGGAAAGCAAGAACATTTGCCCGCATCTCCAAGCTGGAAGTGCGGGCGGAGTTTGTGGGCCTCGGGGATCGGGCAACGATGCAGGACACCATGCCAATTTCCAGAGTCGTCATCGAGGACTATAGCAGTGGCTATGTCGATCAGGTCTATTTGGCCTATCCTCGATTTGTGAGTACCATGGTTCAGAGACCTACCATTGAGATGTTACTCCCGGTAGAGCCAGCCAAGCTCCCACCTGGTCAGATCGCTGAGTACATCTACGAACCCGATCCATTGAGTGTCCTCAATGAATTACTTCCCCGATTTGTGGAGATGGAAATCTACCACGCTGTCCTGGAATTGATTGCCAGCGAACAGTCGGCCCGGATGGTGGCGATGCGGAATGCAAGCGATAATGCTGAAGAATTGATCAAAAGCCTTACCTTATCTCTCAATAAAGCAAGGCAAGAGATGATCACCAAAGAGATCTGCGATATCAGTGGAGGAGCAGAAGCCTTAAAGGGTTAAGGAGGAGGGCCTTTTATTCTTTTCAATTCAGGAAAGAGTGAGGAGTGAAAAATATGGCAAAAGGGAAAGTCGTTCAAGTCATCGGTACGGTCGTGGATATGGAATTTCCTCAAGATGAACTTCCTTCTATCTATAATGGGATTGTCATCCCCATGAACGGGAACAAGGTCATTGTGGAAGTTCAGGCTCATATTGGAAATAACTGGGTGAGAGGGATTGCCCTGACCGCCACCGATGGACTGGCAAGAGGTGCCGAGGCGATCGATATGGGAACTCCCATCACCGTCCCTGTGGGAAGAGCCACGTTGGGTCGTCTTTTTAATGTCTTTGGAGAACCGATTGATGGACTGGGTGAGGTAAAGGCAGAAGAAAGATGGCCCATTCACCGTCCCCCTCCATCCCTTACAGAGCAAGAGACCGTTCCTCAGATGCTTGAGACCGGGTTAAAGGTAATGGACCTGATCACCCCTTTTACACGAGGAGGGAAGATTGGGGCCTATGGTGGGGCAGGAGTAGGGAAGACGGTCATCATCATGGAGCTCATTCGAAACATTGCCGCAGAGCATGGAGGATTCTCCGTCTTCGCCGGAGTGGGTGAAAGGTCGAGAGAGGGAAATGACCTCTGGCTCGAGATGCAGCGTTCTGGGGTTCTGGATAAAACGGTCATGGTTTTTGGGCAGATGAACGAAAGCCCCGGGGTTCGTTCTCGGGTCGCCCTCACGGGAGT
The DNA here is from genome assembly GCA_037444165.1 of Deltaproteobacteria bacterium. Classification (GTDB taxonomy): domain Bacteria; phylum Desulfobacterota; class BSN033; order BSN033; family UBA1163; genus CALIBK01. The sequence goes on from JBBIMX010000061.1 coordinate 11,094, forward strand.
GACCATCGCTGAATACTTCAGGGATGTTGAAGGGCAGGATGTGTTGCTCTTTATTGATAATATTTATCGATATGTCTTGGCTAACATGGAACTCTCAGCCCTTCTGGGAAGAATGCCTTCGGCGGTAGGGTATCAACCTACCTTGGGAACAGACGTTGGGGAACTGGAGGAGAGAATCACCACGACAAAGAAGGGCTCCATCACCTCCTTTCAGGCCATCTATGTCCCTGCAGACGACTATAGCGATCCCGGGATTGTGGAACCTACGGTCATCTCGATGCCGTCATTGCCCTCGAGCGATCTATCGCTGAATTGGGAATCTATCCAGCCGTGGACCCCTTGGCCTCGACCTCTCGAATTCTCGATCCCAAGATTGTGGGAGAAGAGCATTATCGAGTCGCACGAGGGGTTCAAGCGACCCTTCAACGATATAAAGAACTTCAGGATATCATCGCTATTCTGGGAATCGAGGAACTCAGCGAGGAGGACAAACTCACTGTGTCAAGGGCAAGGAAGATCCAGAGATTCTGTTCCCAGCCTTTCCATGTCGCTGAACACTTCACGGGGACCCCAGGCAGGTATGTCCCGATCAAGGAGACCGTAAGGGGATTCAAAGAGATTCTCGAAGGGAAACATGATGATCTTCCGGAGGCAGCCTTCTATATGGTGGGAACGATTGACGAAGCCGTTGAGAAGGCCAAAAAATTGAGGGGATAACGATGGCGACATTCCGTCTGGAGATTGTTACGGCTGAACGAATGGTCTATTCCGATGAGGTAGATGCCGTGGTGGCCTGGGGGGTAGAAGGCCAGTTAGGAATCCTCCCTCATCACGCACCCTTGATGACCATGCTTCAGCCCGGGGATTTAATGATCCGTAAGAACAAGGAGGAAGAATATCTCGCTATCAGCGGGGGTTTTCTCGAAGTCCGCCCGGATAAGGTGATCATTCTTGCCGATGCCTGTGAAAGAGCCGATGAGATCGATATCGCTCGAGCGGAGGAGGCTAAAAGAAGGGCCCAGGAAACGATGAGAGCTGCCCCACTGAGTGTAGAGGCTGCAGCCGCTGAAGCCGCCTTAAGGCGATCCCTGGCACGATTAAGAGCAGTTGAGAAACGTCGTCGCAAACCCCCAACTGCCACCTAATTCGTTTGGACTCTTCTCACAATCCTCCCTTCTATTTTCTAAGTTCAACCCGGTCTTTATCGAAGGGCTTCAAAAAGCTCGTTGACCAAGGAAGAAGCCTCCTTTTCAGGGAGACAATACTTCATCTCTGTAAATCTCTTTCGAAATCGAGAGATCTCTTGAGCCAGGGGGCGGTCAAATAAGATGATCTCTTTCATATATTCGGCTAATTGTTTGAAGTCCTCCTCCTCCATTCCAAAACGGGTCATCTCCTGAACCCCCATTCTCAGGCAACTGGCCGCCGTGAAGGCTTCATCATCAGGAGCGGACTGATAGTTGACAATGATATTGTTCTCCTCGAGCCGATTTGCAAAGAGGGCCCCTCTTCGATACCCGACCCGAAGAATGACTTGATGGGTCTCTGTAAAACCAAGTTCTGGATTTCCTTCCACCATCAACCCCTGATCTTTAAGGGCACGGGCAAAGGCCTTCGCATTGGAGATGACGGCTTTTTGATATTCCCTCTTGTAGGCATTCATCTCATAGGCGGCCATCAGAAGTCCAATGAGTGTTCCGAGATGATGATTGCTGACACTTCCAGGAAAGACCCTTCGGACGATACTCTCCCAGAGGTCTTCATACTCCGTCCCCTCAGACATATTACTCCCGATGATCCCCCTCTGGGGACCAAAGAAGGTCTTATGGGTGGAGCCGGTGACAATATCGGCTCCCTCCTGAAAAGGTTCCTGATAGAACGGGCCTAAAAGTCCCAAGACATGGGCCATATCATAGAGGAGAATGGGCCTTGGTTTTAGGTCTCGGATCATTTCGGCGATCTCTCTCACAGGCTCTTTATAGAGAATCATACTCTTACCCAAAACGATGAGCTCCGGATGATAATCTTCCATCAGTTCTCTGGTCCTATTCAGATCAATTTGGTAGAGATCCTCCTTCAACACAGGAAAGGGAATGGCCGAGGGGCGTTCGGTGAGAGGATCCATGGCCACAAAATCTTTCAGAGCTCCCATCGGCTGGGCGCTGAGGTGTCCTCCTCTTCCAAGATGATGGTTCATTACCCTTAGGATTCTTCGGGGTTCGCTCTTCCGATCCAGACGATTCAGAAAGTCCATATACCCACTGAAGACTGCGGTATTGGCCATCTGTCCGCTGATGACCCGGATCTCCACCTCGGAGCATCCTAAAAACTTTCGCATCTCTTCTATGAGGAGCGCTTCCACCTCTTCAATCAATTTCGTCCCTTGATAGTAGAAGACCTCCCTCTCTCCAAGTGCCTTCATCATCCGATGCTCGGCATATCGGCCTGAAGGATCAGTAATGGAAAGGAGTTTGACCAGGGGAGAGGGGGTGGTCTCTGAAGGAATGAGATTGATCGTCTCCCTCTGTCTCCACTGATGATTGCGAATCACTTGATGAACGAATTTTTCTGCCTTCTCTTTCAAACTCCGAATGGGCATGGAGGGTTTGGGTTTCTTTTCCTGAACCAGAATGGGACGAGCATAAGGAGGGGCCTCTCCCGAAAGATGTCTCTCCACGATCAATCCTTCAAGCGCCCTCCCTCTCTGTGGAATCTCAACTCTCTGTCCCACCTCTATGTCCGAATCGATATAGGCCAAGGCAATTGCCCTCATTCTTTTCTCTTCGGTAGGCTCTGAAAGAACTCCTTCATCGGTAAACACCCAATAAGGAACCATCGTGCCGCTGGTGATATAACCTACCTTTCTTCCATTGAAGTGAACCTCATCTCCACTTCTTGCAATCCCTCTTCCCAATATGGCAACCGGAAGGATCCTTCTTGGGACAAATTGTTTCTCTCTGGGAGGCAGAAGGCCTTTCGTCGTTCTCAGCTTCAACTCTTCGAATTGGTGTCGCAGAGGATCTCTCCCGATAAACTCTCCTTTTAGAGGTGAAAAACTGACCCCTAACAGAGCAGAGGGATTGGCAAAAACAGGGATTTCTCTCCCCTCTTTATCCATCCCTAATTCATGACCATAGAGAGGAAGTCCTGCTTCCAATCTTAATGTATCTCTGGCTCCCAATCCTACAGGCACAATCCCTCTCTCCTTTCCCACTTCCAGAATCCTTTCCCAGACCCTTCTCAAAAAATCCTTTCTTAGGAAGAGTTCAAAACAGATGGGTTCCCCTGTATATCCTGTCCGTGAAATCGTGACCGTTACCCGGATTCCTTCGATTTCACAAACCCTCAGTCGATTTCTCCATGGATCGGGGAGTTTCGCACGGGTATCGAGAATCATCTTCTCTAAAATCTCTTTGGTTTGAGGACCCTGAAGAGCCAGCATTCCCATCTCTTCGGTCTTATCTTCCAGGATAAGGCCCTTATACCGCTTTCGATGCTCAAGCAACCATTGCCAGTCTTTTTCTCTATTGGCCGCATTGACGACCAGAAGGTATTTCGACTCGGAGGGAAGATTTCCCTCGTCCAGGCGATAGAGGTAAGCATCATCAATGGCTCCACCCCAATTGTTCTGGATTACGGTATATTGAGCCATTCCATGCTCGAGGGCGGCTACGTTATTGGTCAGCACATACTGAAGAAAGGGGATGGCTTCTTCTCCATAGATCAAAAACCTTCCCATATGGGAGACGTCAAACAGTCCTCCAAACCTTCTGGTCGCAAGATGTTCTTCAATGATTCCCCGTTCATAGCAGATAGGCATTTCCCAGCCCGCAAATTCCACCATCTGTCCCCCATTCTCTCTATGCCAAGAATAGAGGATGGTTTGTTTCAGTTCTCTTTCCATCTTCTTCCCCTTTCTTTCATTCTCCTTTTCTTTAACACATTCTTCTTGGATTGAAAATGAGACTCCCCTTTTCATTATCCTCTTTATTCACTGTAAACTGATCGCCCTTCTATCTTTTAAATCCAAATAATATAGAGCAGAACGGATAAAACTCTCAAATTAGAGGTAAAGGGGACGACCAAACCTCTTAACCTCTCACTGAAGGGTGGAAATAAATTTAAGCCCGACAGGAGTATTTCCGAAACCCAT
>JBBIMX010000062.1:0-286 GCA_037444165.1 Deltaproteobacteria bacterium
GCCTTCCTGGTAGCCAAAAAATTAGGGATTTCCCCGGAAGTCCTTGAAAGGGCCAGGAAATATCGAGAGGAAGGAGGAGAACAAATCTCTCGGGCCCTCCAGACCCTCGAGAAATTAAAAGCAGAGACAGAAGAGGAAAAGCGCCAACTCCAGGGGATGAGGGAAGAGGTAGAAAGAATCCGTCAGCGATTGAAAGAGAGCCTTGATCGAATCAAAAAGAGACGCGAAGAGATCTACTCCCAGATGGAGACGAAGGCCAGGAGATTAGCCCAGGCGATGGAAGAGG
>JBBIMX010000062.1:297-15193 GCA_037444165.1 Deltaproteobacteria bacterium
ACTGAAGGAATGGTTGAAGCGACAAAAAGAAAAAAAGCCTCCCACCTCCATTCGAAAAAAGGAGATCCATGAAATAAGAGAACGATACTTTCCTTCCACTAAAAAGAGGACCTTCATGGAGGGTCCTCTAAATTTGAAGCCTGGAGATCGGGTCTGGATCGAGAGTCTCAAAAAAGAGGGGATCCTCTTAAAGATCGTCGAACCCTCCAATCGCACTGAAGTCATTCTGGATCAGGCCAGGGTCGTCGTTCCCCTGTCCGATCTGAAAAGGATGGAAGACCGGGAAGAGAAAAAAACGACATTGGACATAGAGCCTCTCTTCAGAAAAAAGGGATCGGAGGTCCCTTCCCAATTAAATGTGATCGGATTGACGGTAGAGGATGCCCTTTACGTGGTCGACAAATTTATTGATCAGGCCCTCTATCATGGATTGGAGAAGGTGCAGATTATTCACGGAATAGGATCGGGAAGGCTCCGGACGGCCATTGGAAAGTTTCTCGAATCCCATCAGGGAGTGAAACATTATAGTCCCGGGGACCTAAGCAAAGGGGGACAGGGGATCACCGTCGTAGAATTGAGGTGACTTCATTTGGCAGAGAGGTTTTTCCAGGAGAATAAGATCTCGGAGATTCGACAGCGGGCCAGTATTCTCGAAGTGGTCTCCGACTATGTGAGTCTAAAAAGGGCTGGAAAGAATTATAGAGGGCTCTGTCCCTTTCACTCCGAAAAGACCCCCTCCTTTATGGTGAATGAGGAGAAGCAGATCTTTCATTGTTTCGGCTGTGGAGAAGGAGGAGATGTCTTTACCTTCCTGATGAAAATAGGTCAACTCACCTTTCGGCAGGCCGTAGAAGAACTCGCTAAACGCTACGGGGTAAAGCTCCCTCGATGGGAAGCCTCAGAAGCCCAGAAGAAGGAGATGGAAAGGAGAGAGAGCCTCTTTCATATCAATCAACTGGCCTCTGAATATTATCATCACCTTCTCACCCAAAAGAAAGAGGGAGAGAAAGGCAGAAGATATCTTGCCCAGAGAGGAATCTCCGAAGAGATCATTCAGAATTATCGATTGGGCTATGCGACCGAACGCTGGGATGCTCTGGTGGAGTACTTTTTAGAAAAGAAGGTTCCTCTTGAACGAGCCTGGCAATTGGGATTGATCCTCCCAAAAAAGAAGGGCAACGGCTCGAACAAAAAAGAGGGATGGTATGATGTCTTCCGAAATCGGATCATCTTTCCCATCTTCGACCTCCATGAACGGGTGGTGGGCTTTGGGGGGAGGCTTCTTGGCGAAGGATTGCCCAAATATATGAATTCCTCAGAATCTGAGATCTACCATAAAGGAGAGATTCTCTACGGCCTCCCTGTGGCAAAGCGATACATTTTAGAAAGGGATTGTGTTATAATTGTTGAAGGCTATTTTGATCTGTTAACCCTCCATCAGTTTGGTCTGAAGAACAGTGTCGCTACCCTTGGGACAGCCCTGACCCAGAATCAGATTTATCTTTTGAAAAGATGGACTAAAAATATTATTCTCCTATTCGATCCCGATCAGGCAGGAACGAAAGCCGCTCTCCGAACTTTGCCTCTCTTTTTAGAAGAAGGATTGGGACCCAAGGTACTCACCCTCCCCCGTGGGGAGGATCCTGATACGTTTATCAGAAAAGGGAATCTGGAGAGCTTTGAAAAAATGGTCAAGGAGGCCCTTCCTCTGATCGACTTTTACTTCGATGATTTGCTCAAGACCTATGATCCCAACTCGGTGGACGGGAAAGTAAAAATAGCCGAGGAGGGAATGAAGCTCATTCAAAAAATCCCGGAAAAGATTCGAAGAGATTTCTATTTGAAAACCCTGGCTGAGAGACTGGATGTTAAAGAATCCACCCTTCACGAGGTCATTTCCTCCTTACCAAAGAATCGAGCCAAGGCTCCACCCTCCATCTCTCCGCTTCCTTCTCCGGAGCCATTTCCAAAGGCCGAGGAGATGCTCATCCGTCTCCTCATCCATCACCCAGAACTCATTCCAAAAGGGTCAAAGGAAGGGATCCTTCACGAATTTGAACATCCCCTTTTAAAAAGGTTAGGGTTAGCCTTAGAGGATCTCTATCAGAAAAAAGGGTGGCTGAATCTCTCTGAGGCCTTAGGAACGATGGAAAAGGATCTTTCTGAGAGGCTACGAAAGTATGCCTTTGAGGAGACCGGAATTGAAGCGAACCGATTGGAAAAAATATTTAATGATTGCATCCAGAAAATCCGTCAGAAAAAGATAAAGAGGGAGGGAAAGGAATTGCTCAAAAGGATCCAGGAGATGGAGAAAAAAAGAGGAGGAGAGGGACTCGAGGCTCTTCTCTCCAGGCACCAAGAAATGGCGAAGAGAGAAAAAGGTCTCCAGAAATAAACCTATATAAAAATAGGGGGAAAGGGAATGGGAAAAGATTTAAAAAGAATAGAAGAGGAGATGATCTCCCTGGGAGAGGACAAGGAGTTTATGAATTTCGACGAGATGAATGGACTTCCCCGGGAGGATATCGTTTCTTCCGACCATATCGATGATGTCCTGATGATGTTTGACGAAATGGATTTTGAGGGTGTAGACGATCTGGAAAGGCTGAGGGTGGATGAGGAAGGGCTCTTCGAGAAAGAGGAAGAGGAGGAATTAGAGGTCGAAGGATATCCAAGAGCGACCGATCCTGTTCGAATGTATCTTCGGGAAATGGGTTCCGTTTCCCTTCTGACCCGTGAAGGAGAGGTTGAAATTGCGAAAAGGATTGAACAGGGTAAACGGGAAGTGCTCAGTGTCGTGCTCAGTTGCCCGATGGCGGTGAAGGAGATCCTCAATTTAGGGGATGGAATCAAGGAGGGAAAAATTCCTATTCGAGAGGTGACCAATGAGCTTGACGAAGAGGATTCCAATGCAGAAGAAGAGGAGATTCAGAAGGGGCGAGTCCTGGATCTAATTGATCGAATTAAAAAGGCAGAGAGAAAGATCCGGGTCTTGAAGCGAAGATCGGGGTCAAAGAAAAAACTTCAGATCCAGATCCAAAAGAAGGAAGAGGAAATCATCGATCTTCTGAAAGAGATCAATCTAAAGGATACCCAGATTTATAAAATCGTTCAGAAGATGAAACAGATGCTCAACCGGATTGAGAAGGCGGAGAATGAGATCAGGAGATGGGAAGAACGAATAGGGATGTCCAGCAAGGAGGTCCGGGCGTTCATCCAGAAATGGAAAGGGAAGAGGTCAGGGGAAAAGATGTGGATCCGAAATCGAGGGATCAGTCGAGTGGATCTTCAGGAGATGGCTCGTTCGGTCAAGATGGCCCAAAAGAAGATCAGTAAAGTGGAAACCGAATGCGGTCTTTCCACTCAGAAACTCCGGGCGGCAGTCCAGGCCATTACCATCGGGGAGACCAAAGCCAGAGAGGCTAAAGGAGAGCTCATCAAAGCAAACCTAAGGCTGGTCGTCTCGATTGCCAAAAAATATACGAATCGGGGGCTGCAATTTCTCGACCTGATCCAGGAAGGAAATATCGGCCTAATGAAAGCCGTGGATAAATTCGAATATCAGAGAGGCTATAAATTTAGTACCTATGCGACCTGGTGGATTCGTCAAGCCATCACCCGGGCGATTGCCGATCAAGCCAGAACCATCCGAATTCCTGTCCATATGATCGAGACGATCAACAAACTCATCCGAACCTCCAGATCTCTTGTTCAAGAGATTGGAAGGGAACCCACCCCTGAAGAGATCGCTGAGAGAATGGAGATCCCTTTGGAGAAGGTCAGGAAGGTCCTGAAGATTGCCAAAGAACCCATCTCCCTGGAGACTCCCATCGGTGAAGAAGAAGACAGCCATTTGGGAGACTTTATTGAAGACAAATCCACCCTTTCCCCGATGGATGCGGTCATCAATGCCAATCTCTATGATCAGACCCGGAAAGTCCTCTCTACCCTTACTCCCAGGGAAGAGAAAGTCCTGAGGATGCGTTTCGGAATTGATGAGAAGTATGATCATACGCTTGAGGAAGTCGGTCAGGAGTTCGATGTGACTCGAGAAAGAATAAGACAGATCGAAGCGAAGGCCCTTCGAAAACTGAGACATCCTAGCCGAGCCAGACAATTAAGAAGTTTTATTGAAAATTAGGGCGATCGAGCCCAGATTCAGAAAATCGTAATCCTTCACTCAGAAGTGGGGAATAAGCCCGAGAGGGGTATTGGAGAAACCCATGGTGCGGCTACCTTAAATGGCCCATAGAAATCGTTACTTTGGTTTGTTTTAATCAGAAACCCATTTCTACGATGGATGGATTCGTAGGATCTATTTATATTCAATCCATCCGCGTTCTATGGGTTTCGAAAATACTCCTGTCGGGCTTAAATTTATTTCCACCCTTAGGTGGGGGGTTACAGAAAATTTTAAAGAGAGGTTGACACCTCCGAGGGATGAACTATAATAGATAAATATAGAATAGAGAGGGCCCATAGCTCAGTTTGGTAGAGCCACCGGCTCATAACCGGAAGGTCCCTGGTTCGAACCCAGGTGGGCCCATGAATAGATAAGGAGGGGAAAACATTCAACTCCTTGAAAAAAAAGAAATTTTTGATCTTTTGAGCTCAAGAAGAGTGTACCCTCCGGTACACTCTTCTTTTTTCGGCAAACTTTATAGGAAAAAGGAGGCCGTCCTTGAAAGAACAATTAGAGCTCCTTTGGGAACTTCAAAAGATTGATCTCGATCTGAAACAGATTAAGGAAGAAAGGGATCGGTTTCCCAAAGAGATGAAAAAACTGGAGGAGAAACAGACTCTTGAAAAGGAAAGATTTCAGAAGGAAAAAGAGAAACTCGAAACCCTGGAGAAGGAGCGGAGAAAGAGAGAGCGAGATCTTCTGGTAGAACAGGATAAGATCAAAAAAGCCGAAGGGAAGATGTCCGAAGTAAAAACAAATAAAGAATATCAAGCCTTACTCACAGAGATCGAAACGATTAAGGAATCGGCCGGGCGGATCGAAGAAGAAATTCTGATCATGCTTGAAGAGATCGATGAAACCAAGAAACATCTGATGAAAAAAGAGAGGGAGATGAAAGCCAATCTCGAAAAGATCGAGGCCGAGAGAAAAAGGATTGAAGAGAGGCTCGCAGAGGGAGAGAGGATTTGGAAGCAGAAAATGGAAAGAAAAGATGTTCTCTCCAAACAGATCGATTCTGGTCTCATTAAGCTCTATAACACCTTGAAAGAGAAGAGACAAGGGATTGGAATTGTGAGTGTGAAGAAGGAGACTTGTCAGGGGTGTTTTGTCCATGTTCCGCCCCAGATGTTTATTGAGGTCCAGAAGACCAATTCTTTGATCCGTTGTCCTAACTGTAATCGGATTCTCTACTTTGAGGGTGACGGAGAGAAGAGGTAGAGAGGGTTGGAAAGGGAGGGATCCATCGAAAACGTCTCCGAGCTCCTTCTCTATATTGATGGGGCCTCAAGGGGGAATCCAGGTCGAGCAGGAGCTGGAGTCTTGATCAAGAATCCAAGTGGGGAAAGGATGGCTGAGGTGAGTCGTTACCTCGGCTATCGGACGAATAACGAAGCTGAATATGAAGCGCTTCTCTTAGGATTGAAGGAGGCGAAACGATTGAGGAGAGAATGCCTTCGAATCTACACGGATTCAGAACTGATTGAAAAACAGGTCAAAGGAGAGTATCGGGTAAAGGAGGCCCATTTAAAGAGGCTTCATCAAAAGGCACTGAAACTCCTTAGGGAATTTCCCCGGGTGGAGATAGAGGCTATTCCAAGGGAAAAAAACAAGGAGGCAGACCTTTTAGCTAATCGAGCAATAGAAAGGAGACTCCTTAGGGAGAAAAAAGAAGGGGGGAGTCGAAGGGGTCGGATGATCGCTCCCCAACACCCTAAGGTAGGGTGAAGGGGGGAGGAAAGTCCGAGCTCCACAGGGCAAGGTGGTCCGTAACACGGACTGTTCCATCTCGTAAGGGATGGAATAAGGAAAGTGCCACAGAAAACATACCGTCCCGCTTTGGGCGGGATAAGGGTGAAAAGGCGAGGTAAGAGCTCACCAGTATTCTGAGCGATCAGAATAGCTTGGCAAACCCCACCTGGAGCAAGACCAAATAGGTCCCGTTCTTCTGCGAAAGCAGAAGGAAGAATGGCCCGTTCAACTTCATTCTCGTTGGAGTGGAGACGGGACGGGTTGGTCGCTGGAGGTCCTGAGTAATCAGGATCCAAGATAAATGATCATCCCCCTCGAAGAGGGAGACAGAACTCGGCTTACAGGCCCCTTCGATTTCCCCATATTAAGAATGGATGAGGGGAGATGGGAAAAGAGCTCACCCCGGAGGCAAGAAGAAGACGAAATGAGTTGATCCTCATAGGGATCCTCTCCATCCTGATCATTGGGCTGACCGCCATTGAAATGAAGATTCCCCAGGTTCAGGCCTGGATCCCGATCGGAAACAATATCCTCCTCTTTAGCCTGATCAATATCAATATCATCCTCCTCCTCCTCCTCATCTTTCTCGTCATTAGAAATCTTGTCAAACTCATTTTAGAGCGAAGACAGAAGGTCCTTGGATCAAAACTTAGAACGAAACTGGTGGTAGCCTTTATTAGCCTCTCCCTTGTTCCTACCTTTCTTCTGTTCTTTGTGGCTGCCGGGTTTATCACCAATAGTGTGGAGCACTGGTTTAAAACTCAGGTGGAAGAATCCCTTCAGGGATCCCTCGAGGTGGCCCAAACCTATTATCGAGATTTTGCAAAGATGACGGTCTCTTCTGCTCGTGAGGTGAGCGAGGATCTCAAAGAGAAACCCCTCGATAAAAAAAATGGGAAGCTCCTGAAAGAGGTTCTGGAGAGGAAGAGAAAGGAATATCATCTCAGCACCCTCAAGGTGTTTCTCAAGGGAGAGGAGGCTTTTGGAGTGGAGGATGAAAACCTGAAATGGATGTCCTTCACTCTTCCGAAAGATCTCTTAGAGATCGGGTTTTCAGGAAAAGAGGTCTCCAGAATCCTCTCTGTAGGGGAAGGTGAAATGATTACCGGAGTGGCCCCGATTCTCTCTTCCCAGGATAAAGACAAGGTCGTCGGGGTGGTGGCTGCAACCCATTTTATTCCAAAGAGTTTGGCTGGGAAGATGCGGGAAATCTCCCAAGCCTTCGTGGATTATAAACAATTGAAGCTTTTAAAAAAACCGATCAAATTCAGCTATATGATTGCCCTCCTTCTGGTGACCCTTCTTATCGTCTTCTCCGCCATCTGGTTTGGGATACGCCTGGCAAAGGATATCACGGTTCCGATTAAGGAATTGGCCGAAGCCACCCACCGGATTGCCAATGGAGAACTCCACTTTCGGATTCGGATGAAGGCGGCTGATGAGATTGGAATGCTGGTCCAGTCCTTCAATCAAATGACCGAGGACCTCCAGGTCAGTCGTTTGGAGCTGGAACAGAGAAGAAAATATATGGAGATCGTGCTTAAAAACGTAGCGGCCGGAGTTCTCTCCATCGATGATAAAGGAAGGATTACTACCCTGAATACTTCTGGAGAACAGATTTTGGGAGTGAAAGCAGAAGCCGTTCTGAATCAAAGATACGATGAGGCGTTGGACAAGGAGTACGTCGCCCATCTTGAGGAATTACTCAGCGAAGTAAGATCCGATCATAAGGATTCGATTGAAAAACAGGTGGTCCTCCAGGCAGGGGGAAAGTCTCTCTCCCTTCTGATCAATCTGGCAACCCTGAAGGATGAAGAGGGAAACCCCTTAGGGTTTGTGGTCGTATTCGATGATCTTACCGAGTTGATCAAGGCCCAGAAGGTAGCCGCCTGGAGGGAGGTGGCGCGGCGAATTGCTCACGAAATTAAGAATCCCCTGACACCGATTCAGCTCTCTGCTCAACGATTGAGAAAACGCTATCTTGAAAGGCTTCAACCCGATGGAGTCGTATTTGATGAATGTACCCGTACCATTGTAAAACAAGTGGAAGAGCTGAGGGATATGGTCAACGAATTCTCCAGTTTTGCCCGTATGCCCGCCCCCAATCCCACTCCCAATCATCTGAACGAGATTGTCCAGGAGGCCCTTGTCCTTTTCAAAGAAGCCCATAAGGAGGTCCACTTCCAATTTATCCCTGAAGAACTTCCTGTGATGAATTTGGATCGAGACCAGATGAAACGGGTGATCATCAATTTGATCAAAAATAGTCTGGCCGCGATGGATTCGCAGGGAGAGATCAAAATCCGAACCCATTATGATCCCCACCATCAGGTGGTTCAACTCGAGGTAAGTGACAATGGATGTGGGATCCCCGATGAAGATAAAGGACGGATCTTCGAACCTTACTTCTCGACCAAAAAAGGGGGAACGGGATTGGGACTCACCATCGTGAATGCCATTATTTCTGATCATCATGGAACCATCCATGTAAGGGATAATCATCCAAAAGGAACGACATTTCTAATCGAATTGCCCATCCGAGCCTGATTGGCTTCTCGCTCCAAAATCGCTCTCCCATAAATGAGGAAAGGGGTCCACCCTTCAGTGAGGGATGACAGGGGAATACGAAATTAATTTGATTTCACAGTCGTTTTTAGGTAAAATAAATTTATGAGTGAGAAGCTCATCTGCCAGAACAAGAAAGCCTGGCATGACTATTTTATTGAGGATCGATACGAAGCTGGAATCTCCCTTTTGGGATCGGAGGTGAAGTCCCTTCGCCTGGGGAAGGTTAGCTTGGGAGACAGTTATGCTAAGATTAAGAATGGTGAGATTTATCTCGTGGATGCTCATATCAGTCCCTATCCTTATGCGAATCGGTTTAACCACGATCCTCTGAGACCAAGAAAACTTCTCCTTCACAAAAGGGAGATTCAACGACTGACAGGGAAAGTTCAAGAAAAAGGGTTTACTCTCATTCCCCTTCGCCTCTACTTCTCTGATGGAAAGGTGAAGGTGGAACTGGGATTGGCTAAGGGGAAGAAGCAATACGATAAACGGGAGACTCTTAAACGAAAAACCATTGAGAGAGAGATAGAAAGGGGGCGAAAAGGGTTCGACGGGGATCGTTGACATCAGGGTCGCATACCGAGGTCCCATTGGCTCGTTAAACAAATGGGGTTTAAACATAATCGCAGCCAACTACGATTATGCTCTGGCTGCCTAATCGCAGCCAGCGTCCCTTCCATCTTCTCCTGTAGGATGGAATGTGGATGTCAGAGATACAGGATAGCTCCTTTCTGAAGCTTATAGGAAAGGAGCGAACCTTCATAAGCTAATCCTTCCGAAATCCTGCCTGTGGGAGTTTGGAGGGATGAATGAAAAACACAGGCTAAGTATGTAGAGGCCCTGTTGGAAGGTTCCCGGACGCGGGTTCGATTCCCGCCGCCTCCACCAATAATTTCAATAACTTAACTCATTTTTTATTCTCACTAGACTGTCACTAAGAACTATTTTTAATTATTTTTTAATAAAAAACCCTCTGTGTTAGATTAAAGAGGTGTTTCTTCTGAATCGAAAAGTGAGAAAACCGATAGGTGCCTTTTAAATGGGTGACCCTTCTCGATATTTAATCCATTTTCAATTAACTTATCAATCCAATATAACTAACAAGTTTTAATTCAGGCTCTTCGGCTGCCATTGTTGGCTTTTCTATAGGAGTTATGGGATGATTATCCCTAAAATCTCTTAAGCTGATAATTAAGGCCTCCTCAGAAAGCGCCCTATTGCTCCATAGTTTTCGTAAGTCTCTTAGATATATATCAGGAAGTGGTATTGAAAAATATTCCAGAAGGTCTGAAACTTTACTCCCTAAAACCTGAAGCCAATTTACAATCTGGTTCTGAGGGCTCTTAAGTTTTGGAGGTTTCAATGTTGCTGTCCTCAGGCGAGCAAGGATGTGCTCCTTTATTTTATTAATAATCTCATAAGGATCGAAATCGAGCTCGACTCGGGGTTCCTCCTTTTTGCACCTAATCAGGCGTATCACTTCCAATTTATTTTCGGATATTTTATTAGAATTAATATCATAATAGCACCAATAATGACGTTCCTTGTCCTTAAAAGCAACAAAGAGCCCATGCTGACCCTGTTTCCTCAAGCAACTCCCAATTCCATTAGGTATTTTTCTTATCTTATCTTCTCCTACCTCTTTTATGTAAGCAAGAAGCTCTTCTTTTAAAAATTCTCCGATTGCTAATTCAGAAATTCCCTCTAATTCATCCAATACCTCCCCTTTTCCGGCAAAAAGGTCTCTAATATATCCAAAGTCTTTGGGGCTGGGTGTTTCTCCGAGGATAGAAGCATCCAATCCCACACTACGATTTATAGCCTCGAGTTTTAGGTAAAGACGCTCTAAAATCCTCAAAATTGATTCAAGGGCATCTTCCGGAAAGAAATTGTAAAGATAAATGAAAGGATGAGGAGATTTTAATCGGTCTATTCTACCAATTCTTTGCACTAAGCGAACAGGATTCCAGGGAAGGTCATAATTTATAACTGTATCAGCATCCTGGAGGTTTTGGCCTTCTGATAGCACATCTGTGCTTAATAGAATTTGTATCTCTTTTTCAGATCCTTTTATATCCGGGCGATTATTCGAAATCGGAGAAAATCGAATAATTCGGTCCTTCCTTTCGAAAGGTTTAACTTCGCTGTCTGTTATACTGATTTTTTCAGATGTAAGGCCTATTTCATTTAAAAATTTCTCAACGTCCTTCCTTTCTCCTCTATCTGCTTCAGTTAAAAGCCACTCTTTATTCCCACCAAGGTATCTATAGAGGTATCGCATCGTATCCTTAAAGTATCCAAAAATTATAATCTTTTTCCCTTTTAATTTTTTCAATTCCCCAATTAATGCCTGCAATTTAGCGTCCTGCCTTGGCTCGATGCTCTCAACCTTCTTATAAATACCTTTGAGCACCTCTATATCTTTCTTAACACAGGAACGAATTTTATCTATTTCATAATCCGCCATGTTAATTGCAGGTAATGTCTCTAAATTTAATTCAAAGACCTTTTCTTCCTCTTCTTCAAATTCGTCAGCTTCAAGTTCCTGGAAATATTTTCGATAGCTCTCTCTATCCAATAATCGGCCTCTATCAAAAATATCAAGAAATCTCTCCTGAAAATCGGTCAACCGCTTTAGACTTATTTTAAATGCTTCAATGCTCGACTCCAGTCTCTTTAGTAAAAGAACTTTCAAAATCCCGATTACAGACTCATTTCTACCAAGCTTCATTAAGAATTCATTTACATCCTTTTCTTTCCAGCCCTTTGAAAGAAGAGTTTCCTTCAGCCCCTCAAAAAGGTCAAGCTGAAGTCCCTTGGTCTCCTTCCTGTAACTTTCAATGTTATAACTTGCTAATGTGAGGTTTTCGATTGCCTGAGAACATTCTTCATAAATTCCCTGATATGTATCGTCAAGATTATATCGGATGGTATTCAACTTCCTTTCAGGAAAGCTTATTGGTTCCCCATCAATTTTGGCATTGGGGTAATATTTTTTTATAAATTGCCGGCTTCTGCGGACTGCAATCTCTTCTAAAAGGTCGTAGAGTGTATCTTTATCTCTGTCAGCCTTAAGAAAGTAACCCCAGAGGCTTGTAATCCCGGCAGATTTAAAAAAATCATCACTATCCTTGGTAATTAACCTAAGCTGATTGTAGAGGTCGAAAACATTGTTGTTTACTGGTGTCGCAGTAATTAAAACAATCTTTTTAGGCTTCCCCTGGATTATTGTTGAAATGAGATTTTTCCAGCAATTTGTCTGGCTGTTGCGAAAATTATGTGATTCGTCAACAACAATCAGGTCATAATTAGCGTAATCTTCAACAGGAAAATCTCTGCTCACCTTCTCACGATGGACAATATCTGCCCTTATCCCTGCATCTCTTAATTTTGGTTCCCACAGGATATCTTTTAATTGAGCGGGACAAATGATTAAAGCCTTCTGTCTTAATCTATAAGCAAAATCGTCAAGTATCCGTAATGCTAAATAAGTCTTACCGAGGCCAACAGAATCAGAAAGTATTACTCCCCCATAGCGGTCAATTGCCTGTAAAGCTGCCAGGTATCCATCCCTTTGAAAATCAGCAAGTATTATTGGGCTTGGAATTTCATCGGTTGGAGATATTTCTGTAAATTTATCTTCAAAATAGGTATATAGTGTTTTAAGATAAACCTCATAGGGTGTGTATTGGGTTGTAAAATCGGAGTAGAGGGACTTTAACTCTTCTTTATAATCTTCACTTTCGCTCCAGAGCTCCTCAAATTTCTTCTTTACTTCATTAACGGCCACCTGCTGTTTTTGAACCATATTGAATTCAGTATTATGTGTTAGGCCAGCCTCTGTAAAATTTGAAGAGCCTGATATTGCAATCGACCCAATAACAGGAACTCCATCAATGATATAGAATTTCCCATGGTAAAAATGTTTTTTATGGATCTTGATCTGAACATTTGGATTCTCCAGCCATTTCAAAAAATCCTGTATAGTGCGTTTAGTCTCCGGGGAACCCATGTTCTCCTCGGCTTCCTGCCGTAACTCCTCGAGGAATAGCTCAGGCGGGCGGATATCTTGAGGTGAGAGTGCTCTTCCAAGGAGAATCGAAACCTCCTTAGCAACATTTAGCTTCTCTTTGATTAGTTTAAATCCTCCAAAGTTAAAATAACCTGAAGCAATGTAAACACATGCTCCAGGTACAATGACCTCATTTAATACATTACACAATTTCTTTTCCGGAGTACTATTATCAATAATATCAGGGATTATCATCTTCTATACCCTTGATGTTTTCATAATAATATTGAATCAAACCCATATAACGCTTCACCGATGTCACTATATCCGAGCCCTTATTATCTTTGAACAGTTTTTTCCTCATGGACTTTGTTAAAGAGTTATCCAACAATGGAGGATGATACGCATATAAATCATCAAGAAATCTCAAAAGATCATTTTTTTCATCATTTTCAAAGACTACCTCATAAAAAGGTAGTAAAATGTTGAAAAAAATTTCTAATCCTCTGGCCTGTCCAACACCCTTGAATGAAATAATTTGGTTTACAATTTGAGATGCATTTTTTTCATTAACAGAAGGGATAAAATTTGCCTGAATCCTTTGCTTAAAAAATTCGAAAATCCCATCTTCACAGGACTCAAAAAAGAAACCCGAAATGCTCTTTATTCTTCTTTCGGGAAAGTTCGGTGGTCTAACGCCCTGATACTTCCAGACATTCTTTTTCATTTTTAAGGAAGTATCAAAATCTTTTGGCAATCCATTTTTCGAGTTTATAAGACCACCCCTATAAAGAAGAGCCTTTTCGATCATTTTTTGGTCTTTAAATTTACAAATCTCTGAATAAGGCAGAATCAGAGCTAACTCCTGAAACTGAATCTTATTATTTTTATATCCCAGAGAAAGCATAATCTCACGATATAAAGCCTCATCGGGAAAAGCGATTTTTAGAAGATTCTTCATCCTCTCTTTTTTATTCAGAAGCCTTTTCTCACCCAATTGGTCAAGCGAAGTTCCAATATCTTCTTTTGGTAATTTCACTCTAAAAGTCATCTTTGATTCCTTAATTCAAGGTTCAATCTCCCCCCTCTTATTCTTTTAATTAACTTATTAATAACAGTACCCTCCTTTTCGTATTAGGCATAAAATCATTTATTTTACCGAGGCACTTGTCTCCTTGAGTTCATATAAAATACTTTTTGGCTCTGAAACATGTTCAGATGCATCGAGAATTTCTATAGAAACAATCTTTCCTTCACGATCATAATCTAAAATTATCCCTTCTCTCAATTCGTCACTTTCCGTTATTGTTCCTTCTTTGAAGATGAGATTTAAGGTATCACTTTCTGGGTCGTATATAACTTTCATTTCACCACCCCCTACCTCCAATATTTCTCTATTTTTGATGTTTTATAAACAGTTATCACAATGAAATTATCATCAATTTCCTTACCAATAACTCTTAAAAGCATTTCTTTTCCTTCAATACTATTTTCATATTTGCTTTGAAGAACTACCTTTCCTTTTCCTGTTATATAACGTTGATTGGGATTGGCAACAATAGTTTTAACCAATTCCTCAGAAATTTGCCGCCAACCCATTTCAAACCTTGCGTGTTCTGTAAAAATGATTTGCACTTTACAAACTCCTTGCCTTTACAAGCCTGGTTTTAACAAGTTCAACTACTGCACGATAAACCTCAAGTTGTTCTTCTTCAGTTAACCCCAATGCCTCAAATACAATCTTGTCAAGTTCTCTTCGGTCAGGCAGGATTTTATCAAGGAGGACCTTATTTGGGTCAACAAATTCATATGGATGTTCAGGATTTTTACAATATCGTTCACGACAAAGCGGAAAACCAATTTCTTCAAATATACTATTTATTTCACGATTTGACATTTGTTTAAAAACTTGATGCAAAGTTTTAGATTGACTATCTTTTATGGAGGTTTTGCAAGGTATCAACAAATCAGCGGCTTCGTAAACTTTAAAATCTAGTGCCCCCTCGCCAAGATTTATCCTACCAATAAGTTCAATCTGTAATGGTATGATTGTACTATTTAATAAAAAAATTGTTATTATCCCTTCCGAGCAATAAATGTCATAGAGCCGGGCATCACATAAGGAAACTTTGTTAAACAAAAAAGGATGTCTATCGTTATAACTCATCATACAAACAGCATCAGAAATATCCCTTTTTCCCAAGTCCCACCATCTTTGTCTTCCCCCGCATGAAGGTCTTTCGTGAAACTTCTGCTTCTCTCCCCATTTTATATATTCAAGGGCGTTTGTGCCTTTTAAATCCTTTTTATCTTTGTGGCACATAAAAATCTTGTATTTTAAATCTTCAGGCTTTATCAAAATGCTTTTGCATTCACGAGGGCTT
>JBBIMX010000063.1:0-14696 GCA_037444165.1 Deltaproteobacteria bacterium
ACAAAATAGTGTAGAAAATTTTCTACATTTAATTTAAAAAAATTAAAATTTTTATATTATTTCAATTAATTAGTTTTATGTAGAAAAATTTATACATGTAGATATAATTAAACACTATTGAATCATATTCGGTTTAATATTCAATTTTTTCATTTTTTTATAAAGTCCTGTCCTGTGAATTCCTAACAGTTCGGCCGCTTTTTTCTTATTATCCTTAGAGATCCGAATCACATGAAGAAGGGCTTCCTTTTCCACCTCTTCCCGAAGTTTTTTTAATAAAGTGGTTTGACTCTTGTTAAGCCCTTCCCGCATACTTTGAAGAAAATATGGGAGGTGACGCACTTCAATGACGTTGCCTTCAGTTGTATAAATAGCTCTCTCTAAAATATTGGATAATTCCCTTACATTTCCTGGCCAATCATAATTCATAAAAATCTTAATCACTTCTGGGGAGATCCCTGTGATATGCGTTCCTAAGTCTTTACTTAAAATGTCAACGATATGCTCAGCGATTAAAGGGATATCTTCTTTTCGTTCTCGAAGGGGTGGGATTTGGATGGGAATCACATTGATTCTATAATAGAGGTCTTTTCGAAATTTTTCTGCTTCAACACCTTTCTCTAAATTTTCATGGGTTGCTGCAATGAGTCTAAAATCACATTTCAATGGTCGGGTTCCCCCCAAACGCTCTACCTCTTTTTCCTCAAGGACACGTAGAAGTTTGGGTTGCATTTCCAAGGGAAGATCGCTGATTTCGTCTAAGAAGATCGTACCCTGGTGAGCCAATTCAAACTTTCCTGGTTTGGCTTTGCTCCCAGCTCCTGTAAAGGCTCCTGGCTCATAACCAAACAGTTCGGCTTCCAGAAGGTCCTTAGGGATGGCGGCACAATTGACTCGAATGAATGGGTAAGACCGGCGGTCGCTCGCATAATGGATCGCATGAGCAAAGAGTTCTTTCCCTGTTCCACTTTCTCCGATCAGAAGAACCGGAGCATTCGTTTTTGCCGCCTTTAATGCCAGGTTCTTAAGCTCCACCATCTTTGGGCTCTTTCCAACAATATGGTTGATGGTATATTTGGAAGAACGGAGGTTTTCTAATTCTTTTTCATAAAATTCCACTTTGGATTCTAAGACATTTAATTTTCTGGACAAGGTATGAACATCCCTGACATTTTTAAACATGACTTGACCATAAACAGCAATCACTTTTCCATCAATGATAATAGGAATCCTCTGGACAACCATGTCCTGTCCCTTAATTCGATGGGGTTGGTCAATCTCTGGGATTCCTGTTTTAGCGACGATGTGCATTCGGGTATTTTCGATTACTTCGGTACAGTGTTTTCCAAGGGTTTCTTTTGGATCAATCCCTAAGAACTTTCCGTAAGTTTTGCTAAAAAAATGATTTTCCCATCCGGATCGGTAATCATAACCCCATTATAAATATTATCGAGGATCGCCTCGTAGAATTCGATCTTTTTTTGCAGATCGTGAACCTCTTTGAATTCCATTGCTCCCTCCTAAATTTTTAAGGATAATCTATCATAACGATTAAGTTTTTCAAGAGTTTTTTTCGTCTCGGTAGAGGATGACTTTCTGGGAGCTTAGCTGGATGATTTTTACTTTTTGGATCTCCTGAAGGGGTGTAAGAATTCGCAATTGTTTCTTCTCGTCAAGATAATGCCGAATTAACCCTAAGGCTAAGGTTTCATCCTGGATGGCCTTTAGCCCAATGAGAAGACCATTAATCCTTAGAGCCCAATCCAAAGGAAGGGTTTCTCCATTTGGGTCCATCACCTCTCCCTCGATTTGAATTCCTTCCATGGAGAGTTCGTAAATCTGAGCTTCTTTAAAATATTCCTGAAATCGTTTGGCGCGATAGATTCTCCGTTCCTCCATGGACCTTATTCTCACCCCGGGAGATAAAGGCAAACGGAGGATTTTTATCTGGGGCCGATCGTGGAAGAGTTCAAGGATGGGCTCTATTTCATCCCTTCTTTGGAGGGCGAGGATAAATTGGGGAGAGATGAGCTCTATTTTCCTCCTTTTTAATTCCTTTCCACCCTCTCCCGAGACAAAGCCAGTGGTGTCGATAAGAATAAGGTCCGCCTCCGAGGAGGTGGCCCTATCGACCATTTTCTTGACCCCTTTTAAGAAGATCGGGAAGTGACCTTCAGGAGTAGTGGAGCCAACAAAAAAAATCTTCGGAGGTGAAAAAATAATCTCCCAACTTGGATGATATTTGAAGAGAGAGAACCCGATCGTTGTAGGAGGTCCAAGAAAGGATTGCCCGATGTCTGCATCTACAAGGCCTATGATGAATCCCCTTGGGCAAAGGTTTTCGATGATGAACCGGACAAGAGAACTCTTTCCGGTATCTGTAGCTCCGAGGATGAGGACTTTCCCCTTCTCCCGGGATAATATTTCAAGAACAGAGAGCCATTCTCCGGGGGCTTCAATCGACATATAGGATTTACGAGGTTACCCTTTTATTTTTTGATTTTCAGGGTCATAAAGAGGTTCTTTCTCCACAATGGCTCCATATTTTTTTGCAGCGACCTCGATAGATAATTTTGTTCCCGGTTCGGAATAGGCAATTGGAAGGTATCCATAGGCAATCGGTTTCTGTATGCTATGTCCATAGCCTCCACTCGTCACGATTCCTACGACTTTATCCCCATCGAGAATGGCCTCTTTGCCTATGGGCATCAGGGGACCCGAGTCAATCGTCAAGCAACAGAGTTTCCTCGATATCCCTTTCTCTTTTTGGGTGAGAAGGGATTGGTGACCGATAAAATCACCCTTGTCTAATTTCACACAGAAATCCAGTCCAGCCTCAAAAGGGGTATACTCTGGAGAAAGGTCAACACTCCAGTACCGGTATCCCTTCTCCAGTCTTAGAGAATCGATGGCTCGATAGCCTGCGTTAATCAGACCGAAGGATTTTCCTGCCTCCCAGAGAAGATCATACACATAAAGAGCATATTCTGTAGGGATATGAAGTTCCCATCCCAGTTCTCCTACATAGGTAATGCGTAAAGCAAGAACGGGTGCATATCCTAAATAAATCTCCTTACAGGTCATATAAGGAAATCCTTCATTAGAGAGGTCGTCTTTTGTTAGGGATCTTAAAATCTCCCTCGATTTAGGACCACATAAGGTGATACAGGCTCGGGCAGAAGTCACATCGGTGATGGAGAGATGGGCCTCCTCCGGAAGATGTCTTTTGATCCAACTCAAATCATGTTTGACAAAGGCGGTTCCAGTAACAAGATAGAAATGCTCCTCTCCCAATCGACTCACAGTAAGGTCGCATTCGATTCCTCCCTTCTCGTTAAGCATCTGCGTATAAGTAATGGAACTAACAGGTCTATCCATCTGATTATCGGTGATCTTCTGGAGGAAAGGGAGGGCATCTGGCCCCTTGATCTCTATCTTTCCAAAGGAACTCTGATCTATCACCCCTGCCTTCGTTCTTATGGAATGATGTTCTCGAGCCACATGTTCAAACCAGTTGGGAAGGCCCCACCCTAATTTATCCTTTGGTACGACCCCTTTTGGGGCAAACCAGTTCGGTCTTTCCCAGCCCGATTTTTCTCCAAAGACCGCTCCCATCGATTTGAGCCGTCCATAGAGTGGACTTGTTCTGAGAGGTCTTGCGGATTTCATCTCCTCAAAGGGCCAGCTCATTGCATAATGATGGGCGTATACTTCAATGGACCGATCAAGAGCATACTTTTGACTTCCGTGATGAGCGGAGAGACGGCGAATATCGAGACGCCAGAGGTCTAAACTGGGTTCCCCTTCAATGATCCATTCCGCCATCATCTTTCCGACCCCTCCCGCAGCCGCAATTCCATGGGCACAGAAGCCAGCCGCTACAAAGAAGTTTTTCACCTCCGGGGATTCTCCCATGATAAAGTCTCCGTCAGAGGTGAAGGCTTCAGGGCCATTGAGCAGGGTGAGAATTTCTGCCTGCCCAATGACCGGGACTCTCTTCATAGCAAGATTGGAGAGGGGTTCAAAATGTTCGTAGTTCGATTTGAGAAGGGTTTTGGTAAAGTTTTTGGGAATTCCATCCAGCCCCCATGGAATGGGATTAGGCTCATATCCTCCCATGATAAGGCCTCCCAATTCCTCCCGGAAATAGACTAAAAGATCCGGATCTCTCATCGTCGGCATTCCTCTTTTTACTCCAGGAATGGGCTTTGTGATGAGATATTGATGTTCCATAGGGATAATCGGAATTGAAACTCCCACCATCTTTCCTATCTCTGGAGCCCAGATCCCAGCCGCATTGACAATGATCTCTGCCTTGATATTTCCTTTCTCTGTGAGAATCTCATAGACGGCTCCTCTTTTCAGACGAATTCCAATTACTCTGGTCTCGGTATAGATTTCAGCTCCACGGTTTTTGGCCCCTTGGGCGAGAGCATAGGTCACTCCGCTGGGATCGATCTGGCCATCGGTAGGGAGGAAAGCAGCCCCTACGATTCCTTTCTTCTCCATCACGGGAAAGAGCTCACAGGCCTCTTTGGGGCTAATGAGTTCCATAGGAAGTCCAAAGGTCTTTGCCATCGCCGCAGCGCGTCGAAGCTCCTCCATTCGGTTCTTTGAAGAAGCGATCCTCAGTCCCCCTACCTGGCTCCAACCCGTGTGCTGTCCGGTTTCTTCTTCAAGACGGCTGTAGAGCTCCACGCTATACTTCAGCATCTTAGTAATATTGACAGAGGCTCGAAGCTGTCCCACTAACCCTGCAGCATGAAAGGTGGCTCCGCTGGTCAATTCCCCCTTGTCAAGAATGACCACGTCCTTCCATCCCATAAGAGTGAGATGATAAGCGATACTACAGCCAGTAATTCCTCCCCCAATGATGACCACTCGTGCTTGATCTTTCATAACATTTCTCCTTCAGGAATTAAAATGAAACGGAATAGGATCAAAGTTAATGTAAAGTAAAGATAAAAGGTTGTCAAAAAAAATTGGAATGGGGAGTAAAAGGTTCGTTCAGAGAGCGAATCCTACAACTTTATTATCCGATCGGTTAAGAATAAAAGAGGAGATTCTCCTCGCACGCAACGAACATAATAGGTATTCCATTTATAATAGCTGAGAATATACCCTCCATCAAAGAGAACGATCCATGCACTCCCTGAATGGGCACCATAGGTGGTTGATGACCAGTAGGGGCATTCATCGCGAAAAGGAACATCCTCTCGCATAATGGGTCTTCCATCTGAGCGGGCTTTTGTTCGATCAAGAAGGGATTCCAATTCGGCTAAAGTAGGAAGTCTCCATCCCTTCTTTCCCTCCAACGAAAGAGAGGCTGCATATTCCTGGGCTTGATACCAGGTCATCTTGCCAGGGGATTTGAATTGCCATTCAAGCCCGGTTTTAGGATCAATCCAGGTTGAAGGTTTTTGGATTTCGAAGTCCACCTGTTTGACCCTTTTCTTGCTGACCTTTGATGAGAATTAAATACCGGTAGAGATCTCCTTAGGAAACTCTTTTGGATTTCCCCAATAGATGCATCGGGTTGGACAGATCGCATAACATGCAGGGACTTCCCCTCGATCTCTTTTCTCAATGCAGAGATCGCATTTCACTGCCTTCATCCGTTCAGGGTTAAACTGCATCACATCGTAAGGACAGGCCTGAACACAACAGCTTCCACAGGAGATACACCTTTTAGCTTCCTGAATAGCGGACTTTTTTGGCAACCCTTTTTGGACTTCACTGAAATTCTTTACCCTTTTCTTTGGATCTAAAGCAGGAATAAGCACTCGGGGGGTTGGATCGTATTTCTCCTTTTGGGGTTCTTTAATTGCCGTTAACTCTCTTTCCCTTCCCAATTGAAGATTTTGACCTCTTAGGTAAAGATCAATAGAGATAGCTCCCTCTCTTCCATCGGCAATCGCTTCGATGACACTTTTAGGACCTCGAACCGCATCTCCGCCAGCAAAAATATCCGGTTCATCACTTTGAAGGGTCAAAGGATCTACTCGAAGGGTTCCCCATTCAGTTAAGCGACAGATGCAGTCGGGCGCCAGACAGCACCAGTCGGATTCCTGGCCAATAGCCATAATGACGGCGTCCACTTTGATCTTGAATTCAGAATTCGGGATAGGTTCTGGCCTTCGACGACCGCTTTCGTCAGGTTCGGTGAGGCGCATTTTCACACATTCAATCGCCTGGACCCTCCCATTCTTTCCGATGAATCGAACGGGTTGGGTGAGGAGACGAATAGGAATCTTCTCCTCTTTACATTCTCGAATCTCTTCGGGTCGAGAGGGCATCTCTTCTAAGCTCCGGCGGTAAAGGATGAAAGCCTTCTCGGAGCCCAGTCTTCGAGCGGATCGGACGACATCCAGTGCCGCATTCCCGCCTCCGATGACGGCAACTCGTTGCCCGAGTTTGATGGGTTTACCCATATTGAGTTCCCGAAGATACTGCAATCCATGGTAGACCCCTCCTAACTCTTCCCCTTCAATGCCCAATCGAGTGCTTTCCTGGGCACCAATCGCAATAAAAAAGGCAGAAAAGCCTTCCTTCCTCAATTGAGCAATCGTCTTATCTTTTCCGATCTCCATACGGGTTTTCATCGAGACACCCATCTTCCGAAGAAGATCAATTTCAGCTTCCACAATTTTCTTGGGGAGGCGATAAGAGGGGATAGCCAGGGTAAGCATTCCACCCAGGACCGGAGCCTTTTCAAAAATGGTGACCCGGTATCCTTCAAGGGCAAGATAATAAGCACATGAGAGCCCTGAAGGGCCTGATCCAATGATGGCCACTTTTTCTTTCTTCCTTCCTTTGATCTTCGGGATATACCGGGTAGTCGACTTGAGATCGAGATCGGCAATATAGCGTTCAATGGCTCGAATCGATACGGATTCATCGATTTGGTCGCGATGACAATGAAGCTCACAGGGATGATGGCAGACCCTTCCACAGATAGAGGGAAAAGGACTGGCCAGTTTAATTAATTTTAAGGCCTCTTCAAATTTTCCCTTGGAGGCGAGGTTGACAAAGCCCTGGACGTCGATATGAGCTGGACATTCCACCTTACAGGGGGCAGTCTGTTGTTTTTCAGCCCCGGATTTTCCGATAAGGGCATCGCACCCGTTACATTTCTCATCATTGAGGAGAACCACTTTTGTCTTTGGGTCAATCATGATGGCCTCTTCCGGGCAGGCCAGAGCACAGGGTGCATCTTCACAGTGGTGACAGAATAATGGTTTAAAGTAGGGAGCCCTCTCAAGGACTCGAATCACTCGAGGTCCCACTCCCAGTCCATGTTCCTGCTTGCAGGCCACTTCACAGGCATGGCAACCCATACACTCCAATTCATTCAACATCAAGGTTACTTTTCCCATTTTTTTCCTCCTTTTATTCTTCACACGGAGCAATGTTACAGAGACAGACTCTCAGGTTTGTAGAGCCCATCGCCGGGTCAAGAGTTTCATAGGCATTATCGGTCAGAAGATTCACATTGGAAATGTCCCATCCATGGCCAGGATCCTTGATCTCTGGATACCACCAGCCATGCTCCGAGATGATCACTCTTGGATCGATATTTGGATTGAGTTTGGCCCGTTGTTTGATTCTTCCTCTGGGAGAAGAGAGATAGACCCACTGTCCATCTTTGATGTTATGTTTTTTTGCTGTTTCTGGATGGATCTCCACGATTGGATCGGGTCGAATCTCTCTTAGCCATGGGATCTGACGATTGGCAGAATGGAAAAAGGTGGGTGTTCGAAGACCTGCATTGAGAATATAAGGGTAATCTTTAAGAAGATGGGGCGTTGAATAAGGACTCTCAGGGACTTCCACATACTTTGGAAGAGGATCGTATCCCCATTTTTCAAGAATGGTCGAGTAGAGTTCGACCTTCTTTGTGGGAGTGGAGAAGCCTCTCTGTTTATACTTGTAATAGACCATCTCGCCCCGGAGATATCCTTTCTCTTTAAACTGTTCCCAGGTTAGGCCGGAGGGTTCCAGTAAATAGTTGAGAGCATCTTCTACTGTTGGCCACCACTCCTGACCCATTCGTTTCCCTAATTCCATGAAGATTTTGTGGTCCTGCCAGCACTCCCCGACTTCCATACATTTCACTCGTGCCAACACATATCCATGGCGCTTCCAATTGTCAGCTACATGATTCTGTTCAAGCCAGGTTGCAGAGGGGAGAAAGATATCCGCCAACTCTGCAGTGGGAGTCAGAAATAGATCGATGACCACCAGAAACTCCAGTTTCTTCAAAGCCTCGTAGGCCTCTTTGGCATTGGCTCGAGTCACCACAGGGTTACTTCCACATAGAATTCCTGCCTTAAGGGGATAGGGTTTACCCGTAAGGATAGCATCCCAGGCCTTCTTGGGATTGATCAGGGCAACTCGGGCACCGAGTTTAAATTGATCTCCTCCCAAACGCTTGGCCTGTTGCTCAGGAGGAAGGTCTTTATGTCTTGCAAATTCAGAGACCGTTCGAGTGGGTGGATTTACAAATAGGGCATTTCCACCCGGGGCATCGAGATTTCCTGTAATGGCCATCAAACCCGTGGTGGCTCGGGTATAATTCACACAGTTGATGGTCTGCTCCGTTGGGACTCCCCAGTGGATACAGGCAGGTTTGATGGTGGCATACATCCTTGCTGCTTTCCTTATCAATTCTTTATCCACCCAGGTAATCTCCTGAACCTTTTCCGGGGGATAATCCTTCATCACCCTCTCTTTGAAGGGTTCCCAGCCATGGATATAATTTTCGACAAATTCTTTATCATAGAGTTCTTCTTCGATGATGACATAATGAAAACCCAGTGCTAACGCCGCATCCGTTCCCGGACGAATTTGGAGCCAGAGATCGGCTTTGTTAGCAATGAATCCCTTTCGAGGATCGATACAGATTAACTTGGCTCCCTTTTTATAAGCCCTCCAGAAATTCTCTCCTTTATATTCATCGGGGTTGGTCCATAGAGGATTGCACGCCCAAATCACAATACACTTGGGTCCACCCTCATAATCGGCAATCGGAAGGGTGCCACAGGTAATCAGTGTCGAGCCCACCCTCGAGACGTAACACATATGTCCTGCGGTGAGGACATTGGGAGTTCCCAATAGATTCGCAAACCGATAGAGATGGCTCTCATAATCCCTTCCTGTCCCTTGGCCTACCACGATGGACTCTGGTCCATATTCGGCGATCACTTTTTTAAATCTTTCGGCGATCGTATCAAGGGCTTCGTCCCAGGTAATCCTCTGCCATTTCCCTTCCCCTTTTTCGCCAACCCTTTTCATGGGATAGAGGATTCGGTCCGGGTGATAGGCGAGTTGAAGGATAGCCAGCCCCTTGCTACATAGGGTTCCGTGGCTGATGGGTGAGTCTGGATCACCTTCCACCTTAATCACTTTGCCGTCTTTCACATGGGCAATTACCCCACAGCCCCCATGACAACTCCGACAGGCTGTTCGAATCTTTTTTACCTCTTCCATTCGTTTTCCTCCTTTATCCCTTGGGGGTAATAAACTTAAGAATATAGACAAAACTCAATATGATCTCTGCATTCCTCAGAAGTGCAGGATTCTCTTTTGCAAGGGCCTGAAGCCTCAGGGCGCTCTCCTCAATCCTTTTAATTTCTTCTCGAATCTGTTCATTCATGATTTCTCCTCTCTCAGGTCTTTGAATCTTTTGGCCTTAAGCATATACCGTGGAAGCGATCCAGGAGGTTCCATAATGACGTTAAAGGTCAGGTTTGTGGCGATCTTAAGACGCTCTTGAAGTTCGTGCTTTGTTTTTTCAATGGAGCTTACTGTAAGTTCTGGGTGAGGTTCTGCTCTAAGGGTAATGACATCCATGATTCCTCTTCGTTCGACAATGATTTCGAACTCTTCAATCTGAGGAAAGTCTCTCCGGATCACTTCTTCCACCGTCTTTGGGGAGAAGAGGACGCCTCGAATCTTTCGGAGATCATCCATCCTTCCCACGACCTCTCTAATCTTTTGGGAAGTCCTCCCACAGGAGCAGGAAGATTCGCCTTTAATGACCAGATCTTTTGTATTGAATCGAATGAGGGGAAAAGACCTTCGACCAAGAGGCGTAATGACAGCCACACCGATCTCCCCTTCCTTTACTTCTCTCTGAAGGGTTTCACGGTCTAAAATCTCCACCAGGAAGAAGGGTTCAATAATATGCATTCCCTCTTTGGCCTCACACATCCCGGCCCAGGCGCAGGGTTCCGTTCCCCCAATATGATCAAACACATGACAGCCAAAAAGTTCTTCAAGCCTCCTTCGAGTGGCTTCAGGCATGGGCTCGCCGGCGCAAAGCATTCTTTCAATTCCGAGAGAGGATGGATCAATCCCCATGGATTTGGCCTCTTCTGCAATATGGAGTCCATAGGTGGGAGTATTCATCATTGCATTGGCTTTGACCTCAAGAATTTTATGGATCCGTCCTTTCGTGTCGAGGCCTCCTCCGGGAATGAGTTCGCAGCCCAATTTTTCAGCCGCATAATGACCTTCCCAGAAGGCGACATAGACATTGTAGACAAAAGGAAGGAAGACCCGATGGTAGGGCCTAAAGCCTGCCATATATAGGATATGGCACCAGGCCTCGATCCTCCATTGCCAGCTCTCATATGTTTCTGGAACATAGATGGGTTTCCCGGTCGTTCCACTGGTCTGTCTGAAGGTCGTTACTTTTTCAAGATCGGTCCCTAAGAGACCTCCATAAGGAAAAGGATCCATCTCCTGGTATGTCCGCATCTCTTCTTTATCGGTGAGTGGGAGTTTTTTTATATCCTCAAGGGTTCTTATCTCTTCGGGAGAAATCTCTTTCAGTTTATTCTGATAGAGTCTGGAGTGAGTCTTGGCATAGGAGAGCATGTCTCGAAAGTAGGAGAGTTCAATCCGGGTCAGAGCTTCCCTGGGTAAGGTTTCTAAGTATGGATTCCAATATTTCATAACGGTCCTTTCATCGAGGATAAAGTTTTTCTACCTCTGCTCCCAATTTTAGTGAGATTTGTCGTGCTACCGATACCACCCTTGAGCCGAAATCCTGAATTTTATTGGGTGGAAAGGTTCCCATAAGGATGAGGGCCCCAATGAGTTTATCCCTGTGAGCAAATAGGGGAGAGCTGACCACATTGACCCCCGGAGTAATTTCACCCAGATCTTGAGCAAAACCTAAAGCTCTACATTTCATCATTTCATCTTGAAGGCGTTTCTTATTCATCCGGGATGGATCCCAATAGAAATAGAGCTTTTTCTGAGAAAGGATCTTTTCTCGTTCCTTTTCCGGCATGAACGCGACGATGGCCTTCCCATGGGCACCCAGCGTGATATGAAAACGGTGGCCAAGGCGTACTGTAAATCCAATATTCTGATTTCCTTCGTGCTTGGCTAATACCATGACATGCTCACCCTGAATGAGCCCGAAGAGGGCTGTGCCATTTGTCTCGTTGGCCAGGTCTTGGAGAAACGGGTTTGCTACCTCTGGATAACGAAGGTGATCCAGTACATGGCGAGAGAGGGAGAGAAGGCCAATGCCTAAGGAGTAGGTTTTGGATTGAGGATCTTTTTCAACCAGCCCAAATTGACGAAGGGTGTTAAGAATGGAGAATCCCTTGCTTTTATGGATTCCCACTTCCTTGACAATTTCGGTCAATCCCATCTTAGGGTTTGAGTTTTTGCTTAAACAGAAAAGAATCCGGCAGGCCTGATCCACGGCCGGAACAATGGGTTTATAGGAGGATGGGCCCGCAGGCTTATTCTCTTGACGAACCCTTGTCAACCAGGTGACTCCTTGAAATTGTTCTATATATAGAACATTGTTATAAATTTAATTCAATCTTACTGATAAATGATTTCCTTGTCAAGAGATTTTTTGGAATCTCTGAAAAAGTATTTAAAACGAGTTTTATAGAGTTCTCTTTTTAAAAGGGGGCTGTCTCTCTGAGTGATGGATGACAAAGGCAGGTCGTATCTTAATCCATCGGGGATAAGGTCATTCTGACTTTTCTTCCTCTGCAAGACATTCATTCAGTATTCGAATCGCCTCATCAATCTCTTCTTTCTGGATGATCAGCGCTGGGGCAAATTCGAGACTCTGCCCCATCGTTTTGATGATAAGCCCTTTCTTTTTAGCCCGATCTGCAATTCGGATAACCCGGTGAGGTGGGAAGGGAGTTCGTTTCTCTTTATCGAGGGTGAAGTCGATACCAGTCCATAATCCCGTTCCTCTTACCTCCCCAACCATGGAATAAGATTCAAGAGATTTGAGTTTCTCTAAAAAGTAAACCCCCATCTCTTTAGAACGGTCGATTAAATTCTCATCTCTTAAAATTTGGAGATTCTTAATTGCGACGGCACAGGCTACGGGATGGTTCGAGTAGGTGTGAAGATGGTGGAAAATCTCAATAGGGGCTATAACGCGATCGGTACATCCTACAGCTCCAAGAGGAACATAGCCACTGGATATCCCCTTGGCCATCGTGATCAAATCGGGCTGAATGTCGTAATGTTCGATTCCAAACCATTTCCCTGTTCTCCCGAATCCACAGATGACTTCATCAATAATGAGAAGGATCCCATATCGATCGCAGATCTCACGGACGATTTTCCAATACTCTTTTGGAGGGGCATAAGCTCCGAACCCTTGCTGAATGGGTTCCCCGATAAAGGCAGAAATCTGTTCTGGATCCTCAAATTGAATGATCCGCTCGATATCGCGGGCACAGGCGATCTCACAGGAGGGATAAGAGAGGTGGAAGGGACATCGATAACAATAGGGTGACTCCACAAAGATGGTTCCCGAGGAAAAGGGTTCCATGATTTGCCTCATGGGAAGAACTGTCCCTAAAGCGCTCAGAGCGCCACTTGTGACTCCATGATAGGCCCCTCTTCGGGAGATGATTTTATATCGTCTTCTCTCTCCCCTGAAATAATGGTAATGCCTGGCTAATTTAATGGCAGCCTCCACGGCTTCCGAACCACTCGAAACAAAGAAGAAGTGATTTATCTCTCCGGGCATAATTTCAGATAATACCTCGGCCAGTTTCAAGGCAGGCTCGTTTGCGTATTCCATCGGAGTGAAATAGCAGAGTCTGACCATCTGCTCATAAGCCACCCGAGCTATCTCCTCCCGTCCGTAGCCCACATGGACAGGTCGGGTCATTCCAGCCTCAAGATCAAGATAGCGTTTTCCATCTTGATCAAAGACCCAGACTCCTTTTCCTTTTACCATCACGGTGAGACCATCTCGGATTCTATCCCTATGGGTTCTCGCCAGAATGAGATGGGAGGTAGATTTTTGTTTAAGATTCATATCGTCTCTCCTTGTCTATAGATAATTTATCTTCTATTCCTTTACTGCCATTCCTCCTTTTGCAGATATCCTCTTTTAAGCCCACTTTCCTGGAACAGGAGAATTACAAAAATTACATCTCCCATTGGTCATATTCATCTCGAGGATATCAAAGTGGTTCCTGTGGATAATCCTTTTCCCACAGGAAGGGCAGAAGGTGGAGTTCTTAGGATGACCCGGAACGTTTCCGATATAAACATACCGCAATCCGGTTCGAATGGCAATCTCGTAGGCGGATTCTAAGGTTGAAACAGGGGTAGGGGAGAGGTGGGTCAATTTATAATTGGGAAAGAAGCGGGTAAAGTGGATCGGCACATCCACACCGAGGTTTACTTTGATCCATCGACACATCTCTTCGATCATCTCGGGATCGTCATTTAAAGTGGGGACCACGAGGTTGACAATTTCCAGCCACACTTTCGCTTTTTTCACGGTGATGAGCGATTCGAGAACGGGCTTTAGGGAGGCCGAGCAGACCTCTTCGTAAAATTTTTCGCTAAACCCTTTGAGATCGATCTTGACCGCATCGAGGACCTTCAGGAGTTGAAGCAGGGGTTCTCGATTCATATATCCGTTTGATACAATAGAAGTTTTTATCCCGCTCTGTCGGGCCATAGCAGAGATGTCATATAGGTATTCATAGTAGATGGTAGGTTCGGTATAGGTAAATGAGATGGAGTGAAGGTTCTCCTTTCTTGCCTGCTGGACGATTTCAGAAGGAGTGTAGGAATAGTGGGGCAGCTCCTCCAGACTTTTCTGGGAGAGGTGCCAGTTCTGACAATATTTACACCTTAGATTGCAGCTTGCACAGGTTATACAAAGCCTGAAATGCCCGGGAAAGAAATGATAAATGGGGGCTTTTTCAATCGGCCCAATATCGACAACAGCAGGTTTCCCATAAACAATCGAAAATAGTTTCCCTCCCTGATTCTCACGATTTCTACAAAACCCCCTCTCTCCATCACCGATCACACACTCCCTTGGACAGAGCAGGCACTGAACGGTTTTGGAATCAATATGTTTGTAAAACATGGCCTCCTTAAGAATCGGTTGTTTTCCAGATGATTCGTCAGAGAAGGATGATGTTTTTGAGCAAGTCATTTCGGGCTTTTATAATGGAACATTCTAACTGTGGATTTACTTTTACTTATCCAGCGGGCTGCGTACCCCGAGGACGTTCTTTGAAGCCACATGGGTATAGATCATAGTCGTCTGAAGGTTTCGATGGCCGAGAAGTTCTTGAATGGTTCGAATATCGTAGCCTTTTTCGAGAAGATGGGTAGCAAAACTGTGTCTCAAGGTATGCACCGATGCCTGCTTTGTAATGCCTGCTTTC
>JBBIMX010000064.1:0-14593 GCA_037444165.1 Deltaproteobacteria bacterium
ACCCCACCTCCCCAGTCTATAAAAATACGTTTTAAATACTTTTTCAGAGGTCTCACTAGAGGGTATTGACACAAATACCATTATAAAATAATATTTAACGGTTCTGTATTCACACTCATCATAAGGAGGAACGAATGGAGAAAAAATATCTTTTTTCACCGGGCCCAACGATGCTTCCTCCCGAAGTCCTTCTCAAAATGGCGGAACCCATTATGCATCATCGGGAACCCGAGTTTGAGAAGATCTTTGAAGAAGTAAGAGAGGGGTTAAGATATTTGTTTCAGACCAAAAACGAGGTTTTGATCTTTACCTCTTCAGGAACAGGAGCCATGGAAGGGGCTGTTTCCAATCTCCTTGCTAAAGGGGATAAAGCGTTAGTCGTTCGGGGAGGTAAGTTTGGGGAAAGATGGGGAGAGATATGCCAGGCCTATGGAATCGAGTTTGTTCCCATCGATGTCCCATGGGGAAAGGCGGTTGAGCCTTCACAGATAGAAGAAATATTGAGTTCCACCCCTTCCATCCGAGCCGTTTATACTCAAGCCAGTGAAACCTCTACGGGGGTGAAACATCCAATTCAGGAGATTGCCCGGATCGTTAAAAGATATGAAGAGGTCGTTCTGGTGGTAGATGCCATTACGGGGATTGGAGTGTTTAACCTCCCCATGGATGAGTGGGGGATTGATGTGCTGGTAAGTGGATCTCAAAAGGCATTGATGTTACCTCCGGGACTTTCTTTTGTGGCCCTCAGCGATAAGGCCTGGAAGGCCGTGGAGAGATCCGATCTTCCAAAATACTATTTTAATTTCAAAAAGGAGTTAAAATCGGCTCAAAAGAATCAGAGTTCCTTTACTCCTTCCATTTCTTTGATTGTTGGATTAAGGGAATCTCTGAAATTGATTCGAAAAGAAGGGTTAGAGAATGTTTTCCTTCGTCATCGAAAATTAGCCGAGGCGACCCGGGCTGCCGTGAGGGCTCTGGGGCTTGAACTTTACGCACCGGACTCTCCCAGCGAAGCGGTTACAGCCGTGAAAATCCCTGAAGGGATGTCGGGAGAAAAATTGAAAAACCTGTTTTTCGAGCGATTTGGAATCACCGTGGCAGGAGGCCAGGATCAAGCCAAAGGGAAGATCATTAGAATTGCCCACTTAGGTTATTATGAGAAGTTAGATATGATTATGGTCATCTCCGCCCTGGAGATGCTCTTAAAAGAGATGGGTTATGTCTTCGAACTCGGCATCGGGGTGAAGGCAGCCGAAGAGGTTCTGATGGGATTGAGGTGAGAAAGATGGAAGAGATCATCAAGTTATTAATCAGCGATCCCCTCTCTCCAAAGGGTTTGGAGATACTGGAGAGAACAAAGAAGATCCATTATGACTACAGGCCAGGACTCTCCTCCGAGGAACTAAAAAGGATTCTCCCTGAATACGATGCGATCATCATTCGAAGTGAGACAAAATTAAGAAAGGAAATCCTTGAAGCCTGCTCGAGACTCAAAGTGATTGGAAGGGCTGGAATTGGGCTGGACAATGTGGATCTCTCTGTGGCGACCAAAAAGGGAATCGTGGTGATGAACACGCCGATGGAGAATGCGATCGCCGCAGCGGAACATACGATTGCCCTGATGCTCTCCATCTCCCGAAAGATTCCTCAGGCGAATGCTTCCATGAAGGCAGGGAAATGGGAAAAGAAAAGATTTATCGGGGTTGAACTCTATAATAAAACCATAGGGATCATAGGGATTGGAGTCATTGGAACGCTGGTCGCTGAGCGGGCAAGGGGATTAAAGATGAGGGTCATTGGTTACGATCCTTACCTTTCAAAAGAGGTGGCGGAGAAGAAAGGGGTGGAGCTGGTCTCCTTTGATGAACTTCTTCAACGTTCCGATTTTATTACCATCCATACCCCTCTTACAGAGGAGACCCGGAATTTGATTGGAAAGAGTGCCTTTGAAAAGATGAAACCAGGGGTGATTTTGGTCAACTGTGCAAGAGGTGGAATTGTCAATGAGAAGGATCTTTATGAGGCCATTAAATCGGGGAAGGTGGCAGGTGCGGCTCTCGATGTATTCGAAGTGGAACCCGCCATTGGAAATCCCCTTTTAGAATTGGATGAGGTGATCGGGACCCCCCATCTCGGTGCCTCGACAGGTGAGGCTCAAGAGAATGTTTCGATTGCTATCGCCCAGCAGATCGTCGATTATTTTGTTTCTGGAGAGGTCCGAAATGCAGTCAATCTCCCTGTCGTGAGTCCGGATGTTCTTCCCCTCCTTAAACCCTACCTTCGTCTGGGTGAAAAATTAGGAAGTTTTTTAGGGCAGATCTCTAACTATGCCATTGAGGAGGTTTTGATTGAGTATCATGGGGAGGTCGCCCAATACGGGACCAAACCGATTACCGTCTCTATCCTGAAAGGTCTCCTTACCCCCTTTGTAGGGGAGACCGTGAACTTCGTTAACGCTCCTATCATGGCGAAAGAAAGAGGAATCCGTGTTACCGAATCGGTGAGCGAAAAGGCAGAAGATTTTGCAAGCTTGATCGGGTTAACCGTTCGGTCGAAAATGGAAGAGCATTATATTGCGGGTACCCTTTTTGGGAGAAAGGAGTTGCGAATCGTAAGGCTGAATGACTTTTTTATTGAGGCCATTCCGGAAGGCTATATTCTTTTGATCCAAAACTATGACAAACCCGGAGTCATCGGGAATCTTGGGACCATCTTAGGGAACCGAAATATCAATATTGCCACCATGGAGCTCGGTCGGGATCGGATTGGAGGAATCGCGATCTCCCTGATCCATATCGATTCCCCTCTGCCTCCCGGGATGATCGGTGAGATCTTGCGGCTCCCCAATATTATTTCTGTAAAGCAGATTCAACTGAACGGTTAGACCCTATTTTAAAAATAAAGAGAGAGGTGGAAGCACTATGGCCTGTGTAGTCATCGTAGGGACCCAATGGGGGGATGAGGGAAAAGGAAAGATCGTGGATTTATTGACCCGCCATGCTGATTTTGTGGTGCGATTCCAGGGAGGGAACAACGCCGGACACACCATCGTTCTGAAAGGAGAGAAGTTTATCTTCCATCTCATCCCTTCTGGAATACTCTATCGAGGGAAGAAATGTATTATCGGAAATGGAGTCGTCCTGGACCCGGGGGTTCTTCTCGAGGAGATCAGAGAACTCAAGGAGAGAGGGTATTTTAAAGATGATCATCAATTGATGATTAGCGAGGAGGCCCATCTCATCCTTCCCTATCATCGAAAGATTGATGTGGCCAGGGAAAAGATATTTAAGATCGGGACGACCGGAAGGGGGATTGGTCCGGCCTATGAAGACAAGGTAGCCCGATGTGGAATTCGGCTCGTAGACCTGATGGATGAAGACCTATTTCGAGAGAAACTCGAGGCCAACCTTCTTCAGAAGAATACCTATCTCGTAGAGGTGCTGAAGGAGGAACCGTTTCGTTTTTCAGAGATTTATGACTCCTACCTCCGATTCAGAGACAGGTTAGAAAAATATATCAAAGATACAACCACCATCCTCCATCAGGCCATTAAGCAGGGCAAACATATTCTCTTTGAAGGGGCTCAGGGAACTTTACTGGATTTAGACCACGGAACTTATCCTTATGTGACTGCCTCCAATACCGTGGCCGGAAATGTCTGCGCCGGAGCAGGGATTCCTCCCACAAAGATCGATACGATTCTCGGAGTGGCGAAGGCCTATACCACTCGGGTTGGTGAAGGCCCTTTCCCTACAGAACTTAAAGATGAGGTGGGGGAGAAGATTCGTCAGAGAGGAGGAGAGTATGGAGCCACGACCGGAAGGCCAAGAAGATGCGGATGGTTTGATGCCGTTATCGTGAATCACTCCGTTCGGATCAATGGAATTCGCGAAATGGCCCTTATGAAGATGGATGTTCTAAATGATTTTGAAAAGATCAAAATATGTGTGGGATATCAAATCGATGGGAAAGTCTTCCATCAGGTCCCTTCCAATCTAAGGGTTTGGCAATCCGTAAAGCCGATTTACGAGGAGATAGAAGGATGGAAGGGGGAAATCAGGGGAGCAAAACAGTATAGAGACCTCCCGCTCAATGCTCGTCGTTATATTAAAAGAATCGAAGAGTTGATTCAGGCTAAGATTACCATGATTTCCGTAGGATCCGAAAGGGAAGAGACCATTGTCTTGAAAAATCCCTTTGAGAAATAGGGTGATGAGAAAGGGAAGGGTTGGATCCACTTGACAATAATGGGTATTTTCTCTTAATCTGAATAAAAACGGGCCGTTAACTCAGGAGGTAGAGTATCTGCCTTTTAAGCAGAGAGTCACTGGTTCGAGTCCAGTACGGCCCACCATAGAGGAAGGATTGTCCCCATCGTCTAGCCGGCCAAGGACACCGGCCTTTCACGCCGGCAACAGGGGTTCGAATCCCCTTGGGGACGCCAACCATTAGGACATCCTGACTCCATCCGGGCTAAAGGGGGTCCAAATTTTTAGAATACCAAAACTATGACTGACCCCAATTCAACCTTCCGAAAATGGTTTATCCCTTTCCTATTTATTAGTGCCTTATTAGTTTTCCTGATCTACCAATATAATTCCCAAATCTGGATAAGGATCATAAAGATTTATGATGTCCTTCATGATCGTTATCAATTGAAGGCTTTGATTACTTCCTTTGGCCCCTACTCTCCTCTGGCCTATATTACGATACAACTCCTACAGGTTCTTGTGGCTCCCATTCCTGGTGGAGCCATCGAATTTTTAGGAGGATACATCTTTGGTGTCAGAATGGGTTTCTTTTATTCCATGGTTGGGCTCATTTTGGGGTCTTTAGGAGCCTTTGGGATTGCCAGGATCTTTGAAAAGGTCGCTGTGGAGAAATTCGTTTCCCCAAAAACGATGAAGAAATTTAGCTACCTCATCGGTCATGAAGGGGTGATTCTCAGTTTTATTCTTTTTCTCGTTCCTGGATTTCCCAAAGATGCCCTATGCTATATCCTGGGTCTTACCCCCATGAATCCATGGATTTTTCTATTGATCTCCACTGTTGGAAGAATTCCAGGGACATTGATGGCCTGTCTTCAGGGAGGAAAGGCATTTGAGCATCAATACCGAACTTTTTTAGTTCTCCTTGGCATTTCTGCTTTAGTGCTCTTGATCGTATATATTTATCACGAGGAGATCCACCAACTCATCAAACGGTTGAGGTCACGTTAAAAAAGAGTAAAGGGGAAATCCATCACTCAGAGCTTGGGAATAAACCCGAGAGGGATATTGGGCGTTCTATGGGTTTCGGAAATACTCCTGTCAGGCCTAAATTTATTTCCAACCTTTAGTGAGGGAATAGGTAGAGGGGATCGATGGCAATAGGGATGGAAGAAAAAGAAAGGCTCACGGGGGCCTCGGATCGTCTCTTAGATCTCTATTTAAATTTACTCAGAGAGATTTGGGAGGTCGTGTCGGCCCTCATTGGGGAATCTGTACTCAGCCTTCTCTTTCGATTAGCCATACAAAAAGCAGGAGAAAAATACGGTTTCCTGAGCCTCCTGAAGGTCACAGAGGAAGGGATATGGATGGAGGGACTGGGAGAATACCGAGCTGTAACTCCTTCAGAGATTCATCGAGGCTTTCAGGGGTTGATCAATCACCTTTTTAATCTTTTTTCAGCCTTAACAGAAGGAGTGATCAGCCGGGAGGTTTTCCCAAAGGTTTTTCCAAAACTGAGAGAGGCGGAACGGATCCTTTCCCAAAAATAGGAGAATCGATGAGATTCATCTTTAAAAACTTAAATCTCTTAAGATCTACCCTCAATGCCATCAACATGAGTTTTGAGATTAAAGAGATTGTGGAATCCGCTGGAACTCACCTCCCCAATCTATTTGAATTTTCTGCCTTTGGCCTCCTCTGGAAAGAGAACTCAACCCTCTATCTCTATCAGGAGGAGTCTTGTTCCCCATCATTTACTCAGGAAGTAGCCCAGAATATGGTGCGTGTTTTTTCCCTTTTAGGAGAAGAACCCAATGATCTCAGTCAGGTGACCCTTCAGGTGGAGAAACGAAGGTTAAGACCTGACCATATGAAGATGGATCCAAAGGCGACCCTGAAGTCCTACCTTACCTTACCTTTAACGATTGAGGAAGAAGTTCTCGGCTGTGTCTCCCTTAATAGTGATCAATCCAATGCCTTTGACGCAGAGGATTTACAATTTTTCTCTGTCATTGGGCATCAAATGGCGGCTACCCTGAAACACTTTCAAAGGTTTAGTTCCATCAAAACGATTGCCATTTACGATCCCCTTACCAATCTCTATAATCGAAGATATTTTGAGGAGAGACTCACGGGAGAGGCTCAAAGGGCCTTCTATGGGGGCTCCCCCCTTTCCCTGATCATGATCGATATCGATCATTTCAAAAAGATCAATGATACCTTTGGACACACCGAAGGGGATAAGGTGCTTCAGGAGATTGCCACCCTTTTGAAAAGCTCTGTTCGAAAGAAGGATACGGTGGCTCGGTATGGAGGAGAGGAGTTTGTGATCATCTTGCCTGAGGCAGGCCTTGAGGAGGCCAATATGATTGCCGAACGGATTCGAAAATTGGTCGAGAAGACCTTATTGACCATTGGAAAGGTTCAGATGAATATTACCATCAGTCTCGGGATTTCAAATTTTCCAATCCATCGTCCAAAATCGAAGGAGGAACTGGTCAGAATGGCCGACCATGCCCTCTACGAAGCTAAACGAGCCGGAAGAAATAGGGTTTGTATCTTTCGTGAGTCTTAAATGAAATCCAATAAATAATAGGAGGGAGTAGAAATATGAAGAGGTGGCAAAAAAGTTTTTTCATCGTTTTCATTTTAGCTGGGATCCTGATCCTCTTGAACATCACTCCTCTTCGGGCCGAACAGTATTCTGTTCTCACCGGGAAGGTGATTGGAATTCGGGCAAGAATGTGGTTGGATGTAGAAAGTGAAAAGGATAAAGCCATCGTCAATTTCCGAATTGGAAGAAGGACGGTCTACCAACCCCACCGCTACCCCTTTGTGGGAGAAAGGGTAAAGGTCGAATATTTGGTTCATAGAGGCATTCCTGTCGCCTATACCGTAACCATCCTTGACTCAAAGAGTCAGAAGTAGAGTTTCTCAAGGGTTAAAAATCAGACAGGGGGTTCCTTTCCTCGCTACCCAGTAAAGGGCTTTTGCGTCTTCTGAGGTGAGATAGAGATCGATTTGAGTGTAAGTCCTGTTTCTTACAATCCCCCAAAGGGTTCCCATTGGCAGGGTAACTCCATAAGTTTTTAAAGAAGCAAGGAGATTGAGACCATTTAGGATTCGATGGGAATAGATGGGCCGGATATAGAGGTGAACCCCTTCGTTAAGGTCTAAACGATATCTGGAGGGCATATCCTCTACCCCTAAGGCCGGTATCTCGGAAGGAACGTCTTCGACATTTTTTTGAGGTTTTATTTTTATCTCTTTAGGTTTGAAAAAGGAGACCTTTTTTTTGATCGGCAACGGTTTGGTTGGAACAGGGGTTCCCATTATT
The DNA here is from genome assembly GCA_037444165.1 of Deltaproteobacteria bacterium. Taxonomy (GTDB): domain Bacteria; phylum Desulfobacterota; class BSN033; order BSN033; family UBA1163; genus CALIBK01. The sequence continues at coordinate 7,546 of JBBIMX010000064.1, forward strand.
TTAAAAGTTTTTATCGGAAACTCTTTTAGGAGAAATCCTTTGGATTTCAATTGAATCCTATTCTCCACCAGATTCAAAGAGAGATAGAAAGGATAAGACTTGGCCAGTTGATATTCCGATTTGAGAAGTTGATTTTCTTGCAGCAGTTTGTGGAGATTGGAAGAAGAGAGAGCCGGATGGCTCAGGGTGAGAAGGATGGTGAAGATGAAGATTCGGAGAGGGAACATTAAAATATCAGAACTTTTGTGCCCAGGGGCACCCGTTCATAGAGTTTTTTTAACTCTTGATCTCCTACTCGAATGCACCCATGGGTAATATTTTTCCCCAGAAGTCGGCTGTAGAGCGTCCCATGAATAAAATACCCGTTGCCGAATCCAAGGGCATAACTCCCTAACATTCCTTCCTCCAGTCGTTCCATCACATTTTTAGGAATAGGTTTTCCCTCTTCGACAAAGGCCCAGTCCGGTTTCACCCAAACAGGATTTTCATGTTTTGATTGAATAACAAATTCTCCCCTTGGGGTTTCGAAAATCCATCTCCTTTTTCCAGAAGGATCTACAAGGATGGCCCCACTTCCACAGGAGACAATAGCCCTTAGAATCAATTGCTGGCCCTGATAGAGAAGGAGGGTGTTGCTTGCGGTGTCTACCACAATAAGAAGTTCCCTGGGTTGAAGGGCTTCGATCTTCTTTCTCCAAATGGCGTTTTCGTTTCTAAGAGAACGATCATGCTTCACCGGTTTGATGTAAGTGAAGGGGTTCTTTTTCGAAGCCCTCCAGGCCATCCAATGGCCGATGAGTTCCAGAAGGCCAAGGAAAATAAGACCCATCATTAAAATGTTAAGGATTCTTTTTTTCTTCATCTTTCTTTTGTAAGTCGCTCAATGCCAAAGAGAGACTATTTCGTTCGTCACGAGCCCCAATGATGGTTACAGGGGTTCCAATCTCTACCTTATGGTAAAGTTCTTCCATCGAGGCGTTGTCCAATGCGATACAACCATAGGTGAGATTGTCTTTTCCGCCTCCATGGATTTCGATCGATCCTCCAATGGTGGCCTTTTTCCCTAAAAGACCCTTCCTTTTTAACCGCTCAAATTCCCTTCGGTCATTTTCATTGGGATAGTTAATGAGAAGCGCTTTGTAGTATTTGCTCCTCGGATTTTTCCCAACGATGTGATATTTCCCTTCAGGGGTTGCATGATCCCTTGCTTGGAGTTTATCGAAGAAGCCATTTTTCCCAAATCCGACAGGATAAGTCTTTACGGGTTCCCCCTTTTTTAAGAGGATCAATTTTTTTTCTGCCTTGATAATGAGGATGCTGTAGATCTCTTTTTGCCGAGATTCGTCGATGGTCTCCTGGGCCCATCTCTTCCATTTCGCAATCCATTCGGGATGTTGGTAGCGTGCAAGAATTGGATAGAGTCCCTCTTGAACTTTATGGAGATGAGTTTCCACCATGGGACACTTTTTTTCGGAAGCGATTAATCGATTTTCTTTAAGGAGGAGTTTTGCCTCGGTTAGGAGCAACTCCGCTTTGGTGAGGTTTTCTCTAAGAGTAGGCTTTCCATGGTAAAGAAAAGTAAGTTTAGATAGAAGATTTATTTTTTCCTGAAGGGATTCAAATTGATCAAAGAGGGCGGCTCTTTTCTTCTCTTTTTCAATTTGGAGCCTCTGTTGAAGTTCTTCCCCCTCTTTCAGAAGTTTCAGAAATTCATCTCGAACGGGTCCATAATCCCTAAACCAAGGAAATCGTTGATTTACCTCGAACAGATTCTTTTTTGCCCTGCTAAGATTTTCTTTATAGTTTTCATAAGCCTGGGGTAAATAGAGATGGACCTCAGCCCTCCAGAGATCCATCTCTTGCTGTTCTACGAAACGGATCTCTGGAGGGAGCTGAGTTTCCCCAGAGCAACCTCCCGTCAAGAGAAAAAAGAGAAAGAGAATCCCAAAACGATTCAAGGTTAAACAATTCTATTTTTTTGCAGGCTTGGCCCCTTTCACCTTTTCAAGGGCCTGTTTGATCTGCTCGCTCACCCCTGAGGCCTTCTCTTTGAGGGCATTTGCTTTGTTGACGGCTTCACTGAACTCTTCTTTTTCAATCAGTCCGGAAACCTCCGCCAGTGAATCCTCAAGGCCTTTTACATCTCCACTCAGCGCCTGAATATCTGCGGCGGTCCCTTTCCCCCTCGGGGCTTTTGCCAGCAGGGCTTTGGCTTCACTGACAGCAGACTTCGCTGCCTCCAAGGCGCTTAACGCATTCTGTTTGGCCTGTTCCTTTTTGGCAGGAAGAGCGGCCTTCATTTCTTCGGCCATCTTTTTCACATCGGCAAGCATCTGTTTGGCTTTATCATAATTCTTAAAGGTCTTTCCATCTTGAACCTTGATCTCATCCATGGCGGCTGCCATAGCGTCCTTTAATTTCTTTTCATCCTCCGGGGAATATTTGCCCAAACCTTCGGAGATCACCGCATTGACGGCTGACTGGGTGGCTTCGATTTCCTGGGTAGGTTTTTTCCCACAACCTACCAAAAGGACCAGAATCATGAGGCTCAAAAGAAAATATCTCATCGTTCTCATCATCTCTTCCCTCCTTTTTTAATTTTTCTTAACCTAAAAAATTTAATTTAGCAAAAGAAAGGGACACTTTAAGAAACAGTGCCCCCTTTCTTTTAAAAAAGAGGTCGGATCTTTTACTTTTTAGTTTCTTCTTTTTTGGGTGCCGCTTTCGGAACGGCTACTTTGATCGTTGAAGCGATGAATTGATCTGCTTCCTTTTTATATTCAATGGATACATTCATCCCTGGCTTCAGATCCGCAAGACTTAGGTTCTCTTTTCCTTTTGTAATCTTAGTCTGTTCATTGGTTAAGAATGTTTTCTCCACCTTTTTAGCCTTGACCACCACGGACTTCGCCGCTTCATCTACCTTGGCTATAACCCCGTTGAATTTCTCTAATTTTACAGGAGCCGGTGGAGCAGGTTTTGCTGGTGCAGCTGGTGCTGGAGCAGGTGCCGGAGCTGGAGCTGGTGCTGGTTTTGTTTGTTGAGCCAGGCCTACAGAGACAAAAGCCACCAACGCCAATAACGCCATAAATATAGAGAATCTTTTCATCCCATTTCACCTCCTTTCAATTGTTTAAATTATAGCAAAAGGAATGCCGAAGATGGGGAATGAAAAAGGTTTGTATTTAATTGAAAATATTTAGAAATTTTATTGAGGATCAGCTTTCAGAGATATTAATGTTGAAATTTTCTACAATGATAATAGAAATGTGTAGAAAAATACTACACAAATTATTCCCTTTCTAAGATTCTATATAATGTTGTTCTGTCAATTCCTAAGATTTCTGAAGCCTTTTTTTTATTTCCACCTGTTTCTTCGAGGACCTTTAATACATATCTTTTCTCTATCTCTTTTAAAGGTAATAATTTCTCGGGAAATTTAAATCCTGTCTCCTTGACCTCTTCGAATATCTTTTTAGGCAAATCTTCCGGAAGAATGACAGGGCGGTTTGTGAGAATCACTGCCCGTTCAATCGTATGTTCAAGTTCTCTCACATTTCCTGGCCATGAGTATTGGGTGAGAAGATCGAGGGCCTCTGGAGAAAAGTGTGAAACATTTTTCTGGTTTTCCTGAGAAAAACGACGAAGAAAATAATTGGCCAGAAGAGGAATATCTTCCTTCCTTTCTCTCAGAGGGGGAAGAGAGATGGAGACTACATTGAGACGGTCAAAAAGGTCTTCTCTGAATTTGTTGGCTTGGATAAGGGGTTCCAGTGGCTGATTGGTGGCCGCAATGATCCGTACATCTACTTTAATACTTTCCGTGCCTCCCACCCTTTTAATTTCATGTTCTTGAAGAAACCTTAAGAGTTTGGCCTGAACTGTGAGACTGAGGTTCCCGACCTCGTCCAGAAATAGGGTGCCTCCATCGGCTTCCTCAATAAGACCTTTCTTTGTCGAATGGGCTCCTGTAAAGGCTCCACGGACATGACCAAAGAGTTCACTCTCCATAAGAGTTTCCACCAGAGAGGCACAGTCTACGGGTATGAAGGGTCGATGGTTTCGATGGCTATTATAATGGATGGAGCGAGCAATCAGTTCTTTTCCTGTACCTCTTTCTCCATAGATAAGGATGGTCGATTTAGAATCCGCTACCTTGGCGATGGTTTTATAGACCTGAAGCATTTGAGGAGAACGTCCCACCACATTCTTGATCTGATATTTTTCGAGTAGCTCCTGACGAAAGAGTTTATTCTCTTGAATAATCCTTCTTTGTTCGAGTGCCCGTTTTACAGTGAATTTGATCTCTTCGAGTCTGAAAGGTTTACTGATGTAATCGAAGGCCCCCTCCCGGATGGCCTCAATGGCGGTATCCATTGACCCGAATGCCGTAATGACAATGACAGAAGATTCGGGGGACATTTTTTTGAAAGATTTCAATACTTCCATTCCATCCATCTCACCCATTCGAACATCGGTGATGATGACATCGAAAAGATGATCCGTTCCTAATGCAAGGGCCTCTTCCCCGCTCAGGGCCGTATAGACCTGATAGCCTTCTTTGGTCAGGACTTCTCTTAAAAGATCAAGTGTAATTTGATCATCGTCTACAATTAAAAGGTGGGCTGATGGACTATCCATCCACTTCACCTCCCTTGTATATAGGAAGATAGACATAGAAAGTACTTCCTTTCCCCACTTCGCTTTGAACCTCCATTCTTCCCAGGTGATCTTTGACGATTTTTTCACAAAGGGAGAGTCCTAACCCCATCCCTTCTCCTGCCTTCTTTGTTGTAAAGAAAGGGTCAAAAATCTTCTTTTTTATTTCCTCAGAGATGCCCACTCCAGTATCGGAGATGGAGATTTCCACCCACCCTTCCTTTTCTGGGGTTGAAGAAGGAGAGAGGGTTTTTATCATTAGATGTCCACCTTTTGGCATCGCATCAATGGCGTTGTTTATGAGGTTGAGAAAGAGGGTCTGGAGGTGGGTGACTTCTCCCAAGACCAATGGGAGACTGGGGTCAAAGGAGGTCTCAAAGGTGATCTGGTGGGAGCGGAGCCAGGGTTCGCTCAAGGAGATCAGCTCTCTCAGGACTCCATTGATATCCAGAGGTTTTCGCTGGGGTTTGGGGAGATGGGTATAAGAAAGCAGAGTTTTAAAAGAATCGGCGAGTCTATCCAACTGGGATTCGATGATTTTTAGACGTTGTTGATCCTTTGGCTGAAGGTGTCCCTCTTGGAGCATGAGCTGAATATAACCGGAGATGGAGTTTAGGGGGGTCCCGATTTGATGGGCCACAGCACCGGTCAGGAGGCCCAGAGCAGCAAGCTTTTCCGACTGGCTGAGCTGCCTTTGAGTTTCTGAGAGAGCTTCGTGAAGAAGTTTGAGCTCCGAGGTGGCGGATTTGACTTTGAGGGTTAGCTCTTCATTAAAGCGACTGATTTGAGAGAGAAGTTGAATATTCTGCTCATGGGATTCTCGAATTTTCTTAATCATTTGATTAAAATGTCTCCCTAATTCCCCCAACTCATCTCGGCTTTGAATCGGAGTCGAGGTCTCCAGATCTCCTTTTTCCACTCGATTCATCGCCTCCACCAGCCTTTGAATGGGGTTTCCCACCAGTCTCTTAAAGAAGAGGGTCGAGGAGACGAGGATGATCAGGATGCTGGAGAAAGTGATAAGATAGGTCCACTGTTTTTTCTTGTTCAGATAACTATGGGCTTCGTCCAGAGAACTCACGATCCGTAACCCTCCGATGATCTTCTTTTTTGAGTGGAGGGGAACAGTCACCTCCAATTGGTTTTCCTCCTCATCCCCCTTCAGGAAGAAAAGAGGTTTATCCCTTTTCAACTCTTTTATTTGTTCTTGGGTGAGATGGAGGGGAATCGGTTTTGAATGTCGGTAATTCGAGGTCACGATTTCCCATCCCTTAGGAGAGAAGAGAAAGACCTCGATCCCCATGAGGGTGGGTCGGCTCAATAGCCATTCTTCAATCTCTTCCTCAATTCGAGGAAGGTTTTCTTTAATCCTCGGATCAGGAAGACTGAGATCGATCTGCATAGCGATATAAAAATTTCGATCCAGATAAAGATCGAACTGGGCCTTTTTCGAGAGTTGAAAATCGAGATAACTGGAGAAGAGAAGGGTTCCCGGAACAATCAAAAGAAGAAGAAGGGTAATTTTGGTCTTCAATCCGAAAGATCGTTGAGAGATCCAACGAAGGATAAAAGAAGATGAGAGGAATGAGGTGAATCGATTGAATTTCATGGGTTACCCATCTCCCTCCCTTTTCTTCTCCTCTCTATTATTTTAACCAATATGATTCCAATTTCGAATAGGAGATATAAAGGCCCTCCCATTAGGGACATGTTGAAGATATCAGGAGTAGGGGTAATGACCGCCGAGAGGATAGCGATCAATAAAATGGCATACCTTCGATTTCGAGTGAGAAAGGAGGCTCGAATCACGTTGATGGAGGCGAGAAGGGCAAGGACCAGAGGAAGTTCAAAAGTGAATCCGAATCCAAAGATAAAGGCCGTACAAAAAGAAACAAATCTTCCTGCCGAAATCATGGGTTGGATCTTTTCAGATTGGTATCCGAGCAGGAATTGAACACCGAAGGGAAGAGTAACAAAGTAACAGAAGAAAGCCCCCAGATAAAAAAGGAAGAGGGAGAGAAGAAAGAGGGGGATAAAAGATTTTCTTCCTTGAAAATGGAACAGGGGGAAGAAGGCTTTCCAGATCTGGTAGAAGAGAAAAGGAAGAGAAAAGAAGAGGCTTCCATAAAGGGTGAGTTTAAGAAGGGAGAGAAGGGGTTCGGGAAGACTATAGGCCACCAGTTCAGTCTTAAGGGTTGTCTGTTGGAGGTGGTGAAGCAGTCTCTTAGAGAAAGGGAATAAGATTCCTCCCACCAGAACCACTGTGAGGATGATCTGGAGGAGAGCCTTTCGCAATCGGGAAAGGGCTTGAAAGATCTCTTTTCGATCCATTTTCCTCTTCAGTCTTGTGCTAAATTGAATTCTTTCATTTATTTAACACAAAAGAAAC
>JBBIMX010000065.1:0-14127 GCA_037444165.1 Deltaproteobacteria bacterium
ATATTCATTATTTCACCTCAAACAATTCACACGGCTTTATCTTGAATTGTAACTTTGTTGGGTCAGGAGTTCCACCTTTCCTTTGCATAGTAATTTTTCCAATATATAAACTTCCTTTTGGTGACATCCTTACCTCGCCTGAGCCAAAGAAATTCATTGCTGTGTTTATATCCTTCAGGATCCAAGTAGTTGTATCATTACTTTTATTATATCTTGTAACAAGCATCCAGTTTGGAGATAACCCTCCTCGACCTTTTAATATATCAGTAACAACAAGAATTTTATTATCGCTGAAAAACTGTATAATTTTATCTTTGAGTTCTTTTGGAAGTTCATCAAGAAACATTCTTCTTCTATCCCTTAAAATTTTATTCCCTACAATATCGGGATGAGATGGAGGATGAACTTCGCCAGTGAATAATTTCAGACCAAATGCTATCTCGTCATCAAAACCCCACATCTCTTTATATGAATCTACCCATCTTTTGTCTACTTGATTATAGTCTGCATCTGAATTAGCCTTTTTTAATGATAGATTTTCTATTTTTAGAATTTTATCAATTGTAATAATTATCCTTATTTGTGCATCTGTTTTTTTGAATTTCATCAATTCCTCAAAACTTTCTCTTAAATTTAATCTTTCGACATCTTCTTTTTTCATCCGCGTTGGTATTAAAATTGCCCCAACTGAATCTATAGAGTTAATCTCATATCCCATGATCTTGAGCCATATTTTTGCTTCATTATCCTTTTTCCAATTATTAAATTTTTTACAAATATCTTTTTCATTTGCAAAACCACCTTTGGCTGTAGTAGAACCAATTTCAAATGTTGTCATTAGCTATTTCTCCTTTATTCTCTTCATAGTAGAATACTTTATATTTTTTGTTATTCTTTCTAAAGATTGCTCACTTATCCATTTATCAATTACCTCTTTTTTGAACCTCCATTGCCCAGCAATTTTAACAGAGGGGATTTGACAGGAGCGGGCAAGTTTATAGATGGTATGTTCATCCATCTGTAGATATTCAGCAACTTGCTTGACTGTCATTATTTCATTTTCTTTTCGGTTTTTCATCGGTTTATCCTTTTTATCAAAACATAAAATTTACCAATATAATACAAAATAAAACAAAAGATTTCAATAGAAAAATTTAAATTGGGCGGGCAACAGATATTCCCTTAAGGGGAAGCAGGTACACAAAGGGCGTTGCAGAAGACAGCCGAAGCCGACCGAATTTTCAGAATTCTTTTCAAATGAAGCTTTATCATCAGGGTTAATCCTTCTTCGAAAAAATTTTTTTTTGAAGGAATGTTGGAGTAAGGGGAGGTACGTTTTAGAGCCATTTATTGAAATAAATTTAGAATAATGTTAACGTTAACATGAATACAAAATGAGGGGGTTATTATTTATTTGTGAAATTCTTTTCAAAAAGAAAACTTCTTGAAGATAAAAAAATTACTGATATAATAGAGGCATAGATTCCAAAAATTTTGGGGGATTTATGGGAGCAGAAACTAGGACTTTTCGTGATTTAATGGAAGAGGTACAGAAATATCAATTCTGTGGAAAGTGCGGAGGTTGCGTCTCCTTCTGTTCGGCTGACCACTTAGGAGCTCTTGGATTGAGTTCAGATGGGACTCCTATTTTAGTGGATGAAGAGAAATGCCTCAAATGCGGTATCTGTTACTTAATCTGTCCGAATATTCATGAACTGGATGAAGAGTTGAGAAGAAAGACGGGTTGGGAACCTCCTATCGGAGCGGTACGCGATATTCTTTCTGCTCAAACAACGAATCCAACCGTAGGAGAAAGATGTACGGATGGCGGGGTCGTGACCTCCCTTCTTCTTTATCTTCTGGATCATCATATGATCGATGGAGCACTGGTTTCCCGAAGTGATGGGCCCTTTCATCGAGCCCCTCTTTTGGCTACCACTGGAGAGGAAATCATTTCAGCCTCAGGTTCCCATTATGATGAATCCTATCATCTCGCCGAGTTTGGAACTCAGTACTCTACCTATTCTCCAGCGATGTATCAACTCAAAGAATTGAGAAAAGGAATGATCGATCGAGTGGCTATGGTTGGGACACCCTGTCAGATCCACACGGTTCGAAAAATGCAAGTCCTTAAGATCCTTCCTGCAGATGTGATCAAATACTTTTTTGGCCTGTTCTGTATGGAGAATTTTTCCTTCAATGATCTTCAGATCGAGCGAATTCGAAAGAAGTATGGATTCGAAATGAAGGAGATCATCAAAATCAATGTAAAGGAAGATTTCTTTGCCTACCTCAAAGATGGAAGGGTGATTCGTATTCCTTTTGAAGAGATCGATTCTATTGCCAGACCTGCCTGCCTCGTCTGCCCGGACTTTTCAGCAGAATATTCCGATATCTCCTTTGGAGGATTGGGTTCTCCGGATGGATATACCACTGTATTAATCCGAACCGAAAGAGGAAATTGGATCTATCGAGAAGCCCTGGCTGCAGGATATCTTCGAGAAAAGAGGTATCCGTCGATGCAAAAGGCAAGGAGTGATTGGATGAGACTTCATACCCAAATCATCAATTTTTCAGAAAAAAAGAGGGCTCGTGCTTCAAAAAATAGAGCTGAAAGGAAAGGGACTGTTTCTCCTCCTATTTAAAATATGAAGTTAGGGTCTTTATTTTATTCTACCCGTTCGAAGTTAATCTTTAGTTTTTTAGGGGTCTCCTTCTTAGGATGTGGGGTTGCCCTTTTGGTAGGAGGTCAACTTCTTTATCAGGCGGTTCTCAATGAGGCCCATAATCGAATCCGTTTAGATTTGAATGCAGCCAGGGAGATTTACCTCGACCGGATCAAAGGGATAAAAGTATCTTTGATGATCACTCAGGTAGGGCCCGTATTTCGCTCGGCCCTGGAACGTGGAGACGCCCCTCGTTTAGTCCCTTTGTTGAAAAATATCGCCCAGCAGACCGAACTGGATTTTTCAGGTATCGTGACGAAAGACGGGAGAACCCTCTGTCGGATTGGACCCAATGCCATCCCCAAAGAGGGGACTCCTTCGAACCCCATTGCCAATCTTGCCCTTCAGAGGCGAGTTCCTATTTCTGGCACGGTCGTGCTCAGTCATGAATTTCTTTTCTCCGAAGATCCCGCTCTTGCCGAGCGTGCCCGAATTAAACTGCTTCCAACCAAAAGAGCCATCCCGAGGCCAGAGACTGAAGAACTCTCTGGGATGGCTCTTGCCGCCGCTATCCCGGTCACTGAAAATGGTCGTCTCTTAGGAGTCCTTTATGGAGGCGTTCTGCTTAATCGAAGTGAAGAGATTGTAGATCGAGTGAGGGATACCCTCTTTCAACATGAAATCTATCAGGGTCGAAGTGTCGGAACAGCCACCATCTTTCTTAAAGATGTTCGTATCTCAACCAATGTCATCTCTCCTGATGGAACTCGAGCGATCGGGACGATTGCCTCAGAGGAAGTCAAAGAGCGTGTCCTCAATGAAGGGAAGAAGTGGACTGACCGTGCCTTTGTCGTGAGTGACTGGTATATCACCGCCTATGAGCCGATCGAGGACATCTTTGGGCAGCGGGTCGGGATGCTTTATGTGGGAGTCTTAGAGGCAAAGTATGCGGACGTTCGAAGAAGTGCCCTCTCCCTTTTTATTTTAATCACCATCGCAGGGATGGGCTTAGCCGTTGGATTGGGCTACATGATCGCGAATAAGATCAGCCGACCTGTCCAACAGTTAATCCAGGCCAGTATTCAGGTCTCTAAAGGAAATCTTTCTCCTGATCTTGGACCCATTTCAAAAGGGGAAATCGGAGTCCTTCAGAAGACCTTTGGTCAGATGCTTGCCTCTCTCCAAGAACGGGACAAACGTCAGAGAGTGGAGAGTGAAATCAAACTCCTGCAATCCGAAAAACAGGCAAGCATCGGGAAGTTAGCTGGAGGAGTAGCCCATGAAATTAATAATCCTTTAACAGGAATCTTTACGTTTACACACATGTTACTCAAACGGAATGATCTCCCCGATGAGGTTCGTTCGGACTTAGAAGTGATCGCTCAGGAGACCGAAAGGGTTCGAAAGATCGTCAAGGGACTTCTTGATTTTTCGCGCCAGACCGAACTCGATCGAGAACCTACTGATGTGAATCGATTGGTTCGCCACACCCTCTCCTTGATAGAGAATCAGGCCCTGATCAAGGGGGTTGATTTAACTTTTCAACCCGGAGAGGGATTACCCATGATCACCCTCGACCGAAACCAGATGCAAAGCGTTCTGCTCAACATTCTAATTAATGCATTAGATGCTACAGGGCCAGGAGGAAACATCAAGGTCTCCACAGGGATTGGGGTCTCTGCTAAATCCCCTGGGCAGAAAGGGGTGGAGATCGTGGTGACGGATACGGGGTGCGGAATTCCACCCGAGCATATCGATAAGATATTCGATCCTTTCTTTACGACGAAAGAGGTGGGGCAGGGGACAGGGCTCGGGCTCTCTGTTTCCTATGGGATTGTGGAACGTCATGGAGGAACGATCTGGGTTCAGAGCCAGGTGGGCCGGGGAAGTAGCTTTACGGTATGGTTACCCATAGAGGAGAAGGTGGCTGAAACTCATGAAGATCTTAGTCGTTGACGATGATGCCATTGTGATTAAGAGCTGTCGCCGGATCCTTGAATCAGAAGGATTTGAAGTCCTTACCGTTTCCAGTGCTGAAGAAGCATTAGAGATGATTAAGAAATATGATTTCGATCTTCTCCTCATCGATGTGAAGATGCCCAAATATGATGGGCTCTATCTGATGAGAGAAATCAAAAAAGAGCTACCCGAAGTCCCCATCATTGTCATGAGCGGTTATCCAACCCAGGAGACGGTGAAGGAGGTAATGAGATTAGGGGCAAACCAATTTATCCCCAAACCCTTCCGACCCGATGAGCTGATGAGGGTGATTCGTCAGGTGATCCAAAAGGTCCCGGGGAAGACCTTCTTTCCTACAGGGGCGGGTTAAAGAGAGTAAGGAGGCAAGCCTATGGCTGAAAAAATGCTTATCATTGATGACGAAGAGATCGTATTGAGATCCTGTCGGAAGATCTTTGAAGCAGAGGGGTTCGAGGTGACCACCACGACCAATCCCCAGGAAGGACTCAACCTGGTTGCTGAAAAGGCATTCGATGTGGTCTTGGTGGATTGGATGATGCCTGGATTTGATGGGATGGATGTCGTAGAGGAGATCGATAAGCGTTCTCCGAATTCAGCCATCGTCATGATCAGTGGATACCCCACGGTAGGCCGTGCCACAGAGGCGATGAAACGAGGAGCGATGGATTATATTGCCAAACCCTTTCGTCCCGAGGAGATCATTGAAGTCGTCAAAAAGGCCGTAAGACGGAAGGTGGTGGAAGAGAAGAAGGCCATTGGAAGATTCGAGAGGATTATCAAATCATGGCAATTTCCTGTGCCTACCCTGGAAGATAAGGCGCCTAAAACGATCGCCGAAACCGTCGCCCAAAGTGTGGGAGTAGCCAAGGCGACTTCTCCTTGGATTACTGTATTCATCCTGGGAATTCTTGCGGGGGCGTATATTGGGTTTGGAGGGTTACTTTCTACGACGGTCACTTTTGATATGGCGTCGAGATGGGGAATTGGATTTACAAAAATCTTAGGGGGAGCCTCTTTTAGTGTGGGTCTGATGCTGGTTGTCATTGCAGGGGCCGAACTCTTCACCGGTAATAATTTAATGGTTTCGAGCGTCCTTTCTCGGGAGATCTCCTTCAGTACCATGCTCAAGAGGTGGGCGGTTGTCTTTTTTGCCAATTTTATCGGGTCGATCCTGGTAGCCCTTCTCTTCTATTTCTCAGGACTCTGGAAGACGGCCGATGGGGCTTTGGGCATAGCCGCCATAAAAGTAGCCTATCATAAAGTGACCCTTTCTTTCAGCGAAGCCTTATGGCGCGGGATCGGATGTAATTGGTTGGTTTGCCTGGCTGTATGGATGGCACTGGCTTCTCGTCAGACAATCGGGAAGATCTTTGCCATTTTTTTCCCCATCACAGCCTTTGTCGCCATCGGCTTTGAACACAGCGTGGCCAATATGTATTTCATTCCTGCAGGGATCATGCTTCGTTATGGGGCAGGACTAACGGGTCTTGAAGGAGTGGATTTAAGCCAACTCAATGTGATTAATTTCTTATGGAAGAATCTCCTTCCAGTGACCATTGGGAATATTATTGGAGGGGCTGTCTTCGTTGGAATGAGTTATTGGGGGGCCTATCTTAAACCAGTGAAGTCCACTCCTTCATAATCTGTTGAGATAAAACTCTTCACCGCTTCTGAAAGGATTCCCGGGATAGCAGGGATCCAATAAATGTTTTAAAATCAACCCATTCTTGATGCCTTCCAGAATTTATCCCGATGAAGAGATCGGGATGGAGCGGAAAAAATTTGCTAAACTATGGTGATAGGAAACGGGGTGGGAGATGGAAATTCAAAGAGTCACGATCGGCGAAGTATTGGATAGAACTGTCTCTCGATTTCAAAATCGAGAGGCCCTGATCGACCTTCCAAAGAATGTAAGACTCACCTATCAGGAATTTCAAAAAAGGGTAGACTCACTGGCCAAAGGCTTGATCAAATTGGGTCTCAACAAAGGAGACCACGTAGCCCTATGGGCCCCTAACCGCTGGGAATGGATTGTCACCCAATTTGCCCTGGCAAAAATGGGTGCGGTGCTGATGAGCATCGATATCCATTGCCAACTTCAGCCCCTTGAGTATCTCCTCCAACAGTCAGATTCAAAGGCCCTCATCATGACCGAGGGATTAAAAGGATCAGAATATCTCGAAATCCTCAAGCTCCTTTTTCGAGAGGGCTTCCCCTCCGAGAGATTCCCGAACCTAAAGCATCTCATCCTTATCTCAGATCGAAATATGGAAGGGATGGTTGATTGGAAGGGGATCCTTGAAGAGGGAGAGAGGCTCGCCGATTTTTTACTGAAGGAGCATCAACGATCCACTCACCATGAAGAGGTGATCACTCTCCTCTACACCTCAGGGACCACGGGTTCTCCAAAAGGGGTAATGTCCACTCATTTCGGCTTGATCAATACCACATGGGCGAGTGCTGAGAATCAAGGGTTAACCGAAGAAGATAGGCTTTGTCTCTCTGTTCCCCTTTCTCATATGTTTGGGTGCATCTGTATCACCCTTGCCGCAATTCTTAAGGGAGCCACATTGATCATCCCTTCAGAGACTTTTAACCCAGGAAAGATTCTTGAAGCCATTCAAAATGAAAGGTGCACAGCCATCTATGGGTCTCCTGGTGCCTTTCTTTCCCTCATGGAAGACCCGAAATATAAGGAAACAGATTTTCATTCTCTTCGCACCGGAATTATGGGAGGGGCCCAGTGTCCTATTGAGGTGATGAAGAAGGTGGTCGAAGAGATGGGAGTAAAAGAGATCGTCATTGGTTACGGGCTTACGGAATCCTCTTCCTGGATCACGATGACCCACCCAGGCGATCCTCTCGAATTAAGGGTTTCTACGGTTGGAAAAGCACTTCCCGGAGTCGAGGTAAAGATTGTGAATCCCGAAACCGGCGAGGAGGTTTCTCAGGGAGTGACAGGAGAGATCTGTGCAAGAGGATTCAATATGAAGGGATATTATAAGATGCCTGTTGCTACAGCCAAGGCAATCGATCCTTCTGGATGGCTCCACACTGGAGATCTCGGTTATCTGGATGATAAAGGTTATTTGCGAACCACAGGAAGACTAAAAGAGGTGATTCATAAAGAAGGAGAAACGATTTATCCGTCAGAAATTGAAGAGGTCCTTTTTGCTCATCCCAAGATTTCAAATGTTCAGGTCTTTGGAGTTCCGGATAAATTAAAAGGGGAAGAATTAGCCGCCTGGATTAAGCTGAAAGAAGGTGTAGAGATGAACGAAGAGGAAATCATTAAATTCTGCCAGGAGAAATTGCCTCCTTCACAGATTCCCCGCTACTTAAAATTTGTCAAAGAATTTCCCGTGACCCCCCTTGGAAAGATCCAGAAATTTAAAATGAGAGAGATCGCAATCAAAGAATACGGTCTTGAGTGAAAAGATAGCCTTTTGCCCGACTTTCCATAAAACAGGACATATAAAAAATTAAATAAAAACAAATGTTTACAAAAAAAATCACCAAGTGAAAATTTTTTTCTTGACAAATAGAAAAATTTGTAATAATAGTAAAAACAATAATTATGTAAAAGGAGAAAAAAATGGAAATTTTGACAGTATCGCAGGCAAGTAAATACTGTAAGGTTTCTCCTAAGACAATTGTCAACTGGATTGAGGGAGGTCATTTAAAGGCTTATAAGACAGTGGGTGGTCATCGTAGAATTAAGAAAGAAGATTTAGACCAATTTTTAAAGGAGAGAGGGATGCCACTTCCAGAGGAACCAAAAGGAGAAGAGAGAAAGAAGATCCTGGTGGTTGATGATGACAAGATTATTGTAGAGACAATTGTTCAGGCCCTTGAGGAGGACGAATTTGGTTATGAAATGATCTCCGCCTCTGACGGTTTTGAAGCAGGGCTTCAAGTGAGCCATTTCAAACCTGACCTCTTAATCCTAGATATCATGATGCCTGATATCAATGGTTATGAGGTATGTCAGAAGATCAAATCGAATCCCGAAACGAAAGAGATAAAAATTATCGTCCTCTCAGCTTACCTCGATGACGAGGCCTTCAAGAAGATGAAGGAATATGGAGCAGATGCCTGTTTTTCGAAACCCCTTCCTTTAGAACAGTTAAAGTTTGAAGTAGCCAGGCTCCTTGGCCTGAAAAAATGAACTTTTAATCCATTGGTTAATGAGAAGGAGAAATCCATGGGTTTGGAAGAGAGTCTGAAAAGTAAAAGATTTGTAGTCACTTCAGAAGTTCAACCTCCTATCGGGACGGGGATCCAGGACCTTGTAAGAAATATTGAAAAGATTCGTGGAAGAATCGATGCCTTAACCGTCCCGGAATTAAAGATTGAAGGATTGGTCACGGATACACTGGGAACCTGTCGCGCCTTAAAGGAGCAGAAGTTCGATCCCATCCTCCAGACGACCTGCCGTGAAAAGAGCCGAGTGGATATCCAGGAACATCTTCTCAAGGCCTCTGAATCAGGGATCGAAAATATCCTCACCTTTACCGAAGATTATCGAATCACGGGAGATAGTTTACAGGAGATCATGTTTTTCCATGTGGACTCGGGCAAACTCTTCTCCGTGATCGAGAACCTGAGGGAGGGACATGATATCTCAGGTCGGGAAATCCCGGGGAGGCCTAAGTTCTGCATCGGAGCCGGGATTGAGGCGGGTTGGGGAAAGAAAGTCCCCGATCTGGAACTGAAAGAGATGGAGGCCTTGGCAGGTATGGGGACACACTACTTTCTGACGACCCCTGTTTTTGATCTCGATGCCTTTAACCAGTTCATAAAGAGGGTGCAACCTCTTCGAGTCCCGGTCATTGCCGAGATTATTCTCGTTCGCTCTGCCGAAATGGGCCTCTTCTTAAATAAGCATGTACGACCAGGGATGGTGCCCAATCACATCATTGAGAAATTGGCGAAAGCTCCGGATAAAGAAAAGGCAAGTATTGAGATCATCCGTGACCTGGTTCAGGGGCTTAAAGACCTCTGCCAGGGAGTTCATTTCATTCCCATCGGGGCAGAGGATAGGATATCGAAATATCTGGATGCCTTAAGACTTTGAATTTGAACCCATCGATTTCGGATCGATATTCGATCTCAACTGAAACAGAGAGGCTCTCAATGAATGAAAAGATAGGTGCTGCATTAGTGGTGGGGGGAGGGATCGCTGGAGTTCAGGCCGCTCTTGATCTGGCCAATTCAGGAATCAAGGTCTATCTCCTGGAGCGGTCTCCAGCGATTGGTGGTAAGATGGCCCAACTCGATAAGACCTTCCCCACCAATGATTGTGCCATGTGTATCGTCTCGCCGAAATTGGTCGAGGTGGGACGTCATCTCAATATCGAAATCCTCACCAATTCTGAACTTCTATCCCTGGAGGGGAATCCCGGACATTTTAAAGCCACCATCCGAAGATATCCTCGCTATGTGGACCTAAAGAAATGTACGGGTTGTAATGATTGCACAGAGGTCTGTCCTGTCCTTCTCCCCAATGAATTTAATGAGGGGCTGGATCAGAGAAAGGCAATCTATCGACCCTATCCCCAGGCGGTTCCAAATACTTTTTTGGTTACGAAACGAGGGACAAGCCCCTGTAAGGCAACCTGCCCTGCTGAGACAAGTGCTCAGGGATATATCGCACTCATTAAAGAAGGTCGCTACAAAGAGGCCCTCGATGTGATCAAAGAATACAACCCCTTTCCTGCCTCTGTAGGCCGTGTTTGTAATCACCCCTGTGAAGAAAAATGTAATCGGGCCAAACTCGATGCCCCTGTCTCCATCTGTAATTTAAAACGATTCGTCGCAGACTGGATCTACGAACATCGGGAGGAGTTGAAAGAAACTCAAGATTCGGAGTTCAGAACACGGGGTGAGGAAGAGGTTGAGAGACCGAAGGCCCGGGTGGCGATCGTCGGAGCTGGACCTGCAGGGCTTAGCTGTGCCCATCACCTCTCTCGAATGGGTTACGAAGTCACGATCTTCGAGGCCCTCCCTGTGGCTGGAGGGATGATGAGGGTTGGAATCCCTTCCTATCGTCTTCCTCGAGAAGTTCTCCAGAGAGAGATCGATGAAATTATCAACCATCCGAAGGTCCAGTTAAAACTGAATACTCCCATTCGTAATATTAATAGCCTCTTTGAAGCCGGTTACTCGGCTATCTTTCTGGCTATAGGAGCTCATGAGCCCCAGAAATTAGGAATCCCGGGGGAGGAGGCCTTAGGCGTCCATCATGGAGTTCCTTTTCTTCAGGGAGTAAGCCTCGCCGAGCGATACGGCATCACCGAAGGATTTGAAGACCGATTCATTATCGCCTTTGGAATTCCCATTGCTCCAAAGGTCGGGGAAAAGACAGTGGTCATCGGAGGAGGCAATGTAGCGATCGATGCAGCTCGGACCGCATTGAGGCTTGGAGCCAGGGAGGTGAAGATTCTCTATCGACGATCCAGAGAAGAGATGCCCGCCAATTCCTGGGAGATTGAGGCTGCAGAAAAGGAGGGAGTGGAGATTCAAATCCTCACAGCTCCAGTTGAGGTCATCACCGAGGAGGGTCATATTAAGGGAATTAAATGTATCAGGATGGAGCTGGGAGAACCGGATGCCTCTGGGAGAAGAAGGCCCATTCCCATCAAGGGTTCAGAGTTTGTCCTCCCTGCCGATACCATGATTGCTGCCGTAGCTCAAGCTCCGGAGATCTCTTTCCTTGAGGAAGGTCACGGTCTTGAAGTGACGGAGAAAGGAACCTTTGCCGTTGATCCAAAGACTCTGGCGACGAACCGACCTGGAGTTTTCGCAGGAGGAGATGTCGCAAGAGGGCCCTGGATTCTGATTCAAGCCATCGCAGATGGTCGAAGAGGTGCCCTCTCGATCGATCGTTATCTCCGAGGAGTTCCCCTCCTTACTCCCCGGGAAGAGATGCCACTTCCTGTGGTAGAGATGAGCAAAGAAGAGATTGACCAGATGGTGGAAGAAGGAAAGGTGAATTTGGCTCCGAGAATCAGACCGCCAGAACTTCCGGAGAAGGAGAGGATTCGAGATTTTAAAGAAGTGGAACTGGTGTATACGGAGGAGCAGGCCAAGCAGGAAGCCTCTCGATGTCTTTCCTGTGGGATCTGCTCTGAATGTCACCTCTGTGTGCTGGCCTGCAAACGTGAGGCGATCGAGCATCAACAAGCCCCTGTGGATGAAGTCCTTGAGATAGGTTCTGTCATCCTCTCTCCAGGCTACAGCCTCTATCGAGCAGAGCTTTCCCCTGAATTGGGATATGGACGTTATGCGAATGTGGTCACCAGTATGGAATTCGAACGGATGCTCAGTGCCTCCGGTCCATGGGGAGGGCACATTACCCGTCGCTCTGAGGATCATCGAGAACCTAAAAAGATCGCTTTTCTCCAATGTGTCGGATCCAGAGAGAAGGAACGGGACTACTGCAGTTCGGTTTGCTGTATGTATGCGACGAAAGAGGCCATGCTGGCCATGGAACATCTTCCAGGAGTGGAGATAAAGATCTTTCAGATGGATATGAGAGCCTTTGGGAAGGGATTTGATGCCTACTTTGAACGGGGGAAAGAGAAAGGGATTCAGTATATCTCCTGTCGAATTTCTGGGCTGGAGGAGGACCCAGAAACCAAGGATGTCATTATTCGATATGAGGATCTGGAAGGAGGCCATGGGATAAGGGAAGAATGCGTTGACCTGGTTGTTTTGAGTGTTGGGATGGCCCCCCTGCCTGATATTCAAAGGCTGGCCCATGCTACGGGAATTGAACTTGACTCGCATCAATTCTGCCTTACCCGGGATTTTGAACCGACAGAGACCACTCGACCCGGAGTCTTTGCCTGTGGCGCTTTTACAGAGCCTAAAGATATTCCTGATAGTGTCGTTCAAGGAAGTGGTGCAGCAGCAAAAGCCCTCTCGGTGATTGGAGAGGCTCGGGGAACGCTGATTAAGAAAAAGGAGTATCCACCCGAAAGAGAACTTTCTGCTGATGAAGAACCACGAATTGGAGTCTTTGTGTGCAGTTGCGGAACGAATATTGCCGGGACGGTAGAGGTTAAAGAGGTCACCGAGTTCGCCAAGTCTTTACCGGGTGTCATTCACGCGGAAAATACCATCTATACCTGCTCCGCGGATTCCTTAAAATTGATTCAGGAGAGGGTCAAAGAGCTCAACCTGAATCGTGTGATTGTTGCCTCCTGTACTCCCAGGACTCACGAACCTCTCTTCAGGGATACGATACGAGAGATAGGACTTAACCCGTATCTCTTTGAGATGGCCAATATCCGAGACCAGTGCTCATGGGTTCATATGGGTCAGAAAAAAGAGGCTACAGAGAAAGCCAAGGAGCTGGTTCGGATGGCCGTCGCCTGTTCCAGGAAATTAGAACCTCTCCATGAAATGTCCCGAAGTCTGGTTCGAAGCTCTCTGGTGGTTGGAGGAGGACTGGCTGGAATGATCAGTGCCCTCCATCTTGCTGATCAGGGTTATCAGGTCTTCCTGGTTGAAAGAGAGAGAGAATTGGGAGGGAGATTGAAGCAGATTTATTTCAGTGGGAATGGGGGAGACCCTCAGGCCTATCTGAGAGGATTGATCAAAAAAATTGAGAGCCATCCAAAGATTGAGGTATTGAAAGGGTTCCAGGTCATAGAGCATGAGGGAAGCGTTGGAAATTTTAAGACAAAAATAGCGCGGTTAGAGGGGTCTGAGGTTCGTGTATTTGAGCATGGAACGACCATTATTGCCACAGGGGGTCGTGAGTATCGAGGAAAGGCTTATCTTCTCGGAGAGGATCCGCGAATAATCACTCAGGAAGAGTTTGAGAAGAGGCTTGCGGAAGAAGACCCCTTTGTCGCCAAAACCCGATCCCTTGTCATCATTCAGTGTGTAGGACCCTGGGATGAAGATCCTTCAAGGACTTTCTATTGTAGTCGAATCTGTTGCAGTGTGGCCATTAAGAATGCCCTTCAGATGAAAGAACGCTATCCTCAGACCTCTATCATCATTCTTTACAAGGATATGAGAACCTATGGATTTAAGGAGACCTTCTATACCAAGGCGAGGGAGAAAGGGATTCTATTCATTCGTTTTAATGATCAAAGGAAGCCTTCCGTTTCCCTTTCAGAAGGAAGATTGATGGTTCACGTTGAGGATCCAATGCTTCATCTTCCTCTTACCCTTTCACCCGACCTCCTTGTCCTCTCAGAAGCAGTGATCCCGAACGAAGGAAGTAAGGAGCTCGCCAATCTTTTCAAATTTCCTCTCACCTTAGATGGGTTCTTTCTGGAAGCCCATGTGAAGCTCAGGCCTGTGGATTTTGCGAGCGATGGACTCTTTCTTTGCGGGATGGCTCACTATCCGAAATCGATTAACGAAACCATTGCCCAGGCTCAGGCTGCAGCGGCGAGGGCCTCCACCATCCTTTCTCAAGAAGTCCTTCAGGTGGGTGGGGTGGTGGCGGTGGTGGATGGGG
>JBBIMX010000066.1:0-13861 GCA_037444165.1 Deltaproteobacteria bacterium
TGATCTCAGTAACCCTCGCCACCCTTGGTTCGGACATCTTCTATCACCTCCTTTTTATGAGAAAATATGAGTGAAGTTTATACAAAAAATAATAGAATTGTCAACGAGAAAAAATGCACAAGGGTAATCCCTCACTCAGAGGTGAGAAATAAACCCGAGAGGGGTATTGGAGAAACCCATTCTGGCAGAGGCGGATCCGACTCGGTCGGAAATGCGGCTACCCCATACTATGGGTTTCGGAAATACTCCTGTCCGGCTTAAAATGTTTTCCCCCTTCAATAAGAAATTGCGAACAAGGACAATTCCTTAGTATTAAAAACCTGTTAAAGCAAAGGATCTTTTTCAAAAAAAATATTGACAACCCCTATAAAAATTAATAAAAATAGAAATTATTGAAGGGGTTTTAAAGGAGGAGGAATGCCTGAAGACCTCTTAAAAGGGAAGAAACCTTTGGAATTCAGCGGGGAGGAGATTCCTCTGATGGAAGGGATGGAGGAAGATGAAGAGTTCCTTTTGGCGAGGGATCTCACCAGCCATTTGATTAAAACGATTAAAGCCTTTCGATTCTATCCATTAGATAATCCAGCCATTAAAGGCTTTAAAGATCAACTCTATAAACGATTTCAATTTTTTCTCAATAAATATTCCCTTTTCAAGCTTCAAGTCGGGGAATATGAGCTTTCTTTCAAAGGAAAAACTCTGTACGAGAATCGAGACCCCAAATCGAGCATTGCTTTTTTATTCTTTAAGGATGGGATAAGGGAACTCCGTTTCATCAAGGATCTCGAGGAATGGGAAATCGAAGGGTTGATGGAGGTCATTCGATCCAGTGAAGCCGTCAATGAGTTAGAAGATGACCTTGTGACTCTCCTCTGGGAAAAAGACTTTCCCCACATCAGTTACCTGGCTACGGATGAGTTTTTAGAAGAGACCCCTATCCTTGTTCCAGAAAATATAGACCAGCTCCGCAGCAGACTGATCTTCAAACCCCTTGCTTACAATGTGCAGATTGATCTCGAAGAAGGAGAGGGAGATCAGGATTTAGATAGCCTTCTCTCACAAATGGACCATGTCATGCCCTTAGAAGATCGACGTGTTTATTTTCTTACTCAAGAAGAACTGGAACGACTCAGAGGGGAGGTTGAGTCCGAGATTGATCCCTCTTTTGTTTTTCGGATCACCGATACCCTTTTTGAAATTATTGCTTTGGAGAAAGAACCCGAACCTTTTCAGGAGGCCATCCATGTCCTGGAGAAGGTCTTGGATGCCCTCCTTACTCTCGGCGAATTCAAGAAGGCAAGCGAACTTTTAGAACGATTAAACATCATCCTTAAAACCTACGATTTAAGGGATTGGCAGAAGGAACCCATTTATCAATTCATTCAAAAAGCAGGGGATGAGGTTCGTATTGAACGAATCGGAAGGGTTCTGGATCGGGAAGAGGGGACTCGGGTGGAAGAGGTCAGGGACTATTTAATGCTCCTCCAAACCAACTCAATCCCTCCCTTGATAAAACTCTTAGGAGATTTAAAGAATTCCAAGACTCGTAGAATGATTTGTGATGTCCTCTCAGAGATTGGAAAGAATTCCATCGAACTTTTTATCCCTTTCTTAGAAGATCGAAGATGGTTTTTAGTTCGAAACATTATTTACATCCTGGGTCGGATTGGAAAGGAGAAGGCCATCGCTTCCATACAGAAAGTTTTGAACCATGAGGAGGTTCGAGTCCGACGAGAAGTTGTGCAAGCCTTGGGACTCATCGGAGGTTCAAAAGCCATCTCCCTCTTAATCAAGACCCTCAATGATAAAGATGCCCGAATTCGATCCATGGCCGCGATCAACCTCGGAAAGATCGGAAAGACGGTGGGTTTAGCTGCCCTATTAGAGACCGTCCAGTCAAAAGATTTTCAGAAACGAGAGGCTCCGGAGATCAAAGCCTTTTTCGATGGCATTGGAATGGTGGGTTCCAATGAAGCTATTCCCGTCCTTCAACAACTATTGGAAAGGAAGAGTTTGTTTGGATTGGGAAAGATGGATGAGATTCGAATAGGAGCAGCCAACTCGTTGGCCATGATTGGAACCCCCGAGGCCAGGGCCATCTTGGAGCGAGGGCAGAATTCGAAGGAGGAATCGATTCGAAAAGCCTGTCTTCAGGCATTGAAATTGAAGCCATCCAAGGAGTGAATTCCCCCATGTCAGAGAGACCCGTTGCCCCTTCAGAAGATCTCCCTTCACGATTGGGGATCGAATTTGTTGTCCGATTTTATCGGATGCTGAAGGGAGCTCAGATCTATGATCGAAATAATGTGGTTATGGACCAGTATGCCCAGGAGTCTCTTCAAACGATCAATTCTATCATCCAATCCGAAGATCATCTCTTCTTTAAGATCGTTCGAGATAGTTGCTATTTTAATAACGTCAAGATCCAGGTTCGGGCTGACCATTATCCCCTCTTCAAGGCCTTTCTCAACGAGTTAAAGAAACGATGGATTGGAGAGATTGAATTTACCGATCCTATAGACAAGGAACAGCTCAAAGATTTGGTTTTTCTTCTTTCGGGATTAGAAGAGAACAACGAAAGCAACTATCTCTATGTGAAAAGGCAGCTCGAATACCGTGGGGTCCGGAATATTGAAGTGGGGAAACTGGAACTCTTCAAGGACGAGGAAATCTATATCGATTCGGAAGACCGAAAACGAAATTCAAGAGAGGTCTATTTTAAGAGTATCCAGTTAGTCAAAGAGATGATGGAAAGTGTGAGAAATCAAAGATTGGTGAATATCCGGAAAGCCAAACGCCTGATGCAGAATGCGGTCAATGCCATTATTCGAGATGACTCCACACTCTTAGGATTAGCGAACATCAAAAATTATGATGAATATACCTTTAACCACTCTGTGAATGTGGCCATCTATGCCATTGCTATTGGCCAGAGGATTGGGATTCCTAAAAAGCATCTCTCCCATCTTGGGATGGCAGGTCTCTTTCACGATATAGGGAAGACCAGGATCCCTAAAGAGATCCTTAATAAGGAAGGGAAACTGACGCCGGAAGAGTGGCAAGTGATTCGAGCGCATCCTGTCGTTGGAGCAGAATTGATTATGAGGATGAAGGAGTGGGGCGAACTCACCACTCGAATGATTGACGGAGCCTTTGAACACCACCTTCGGTATGATCTCTCCGGGTATCCCAGACTTTCTCGGAAGCGGAGGATGAGTCTCTTCGGACGAATTATAGCGCTCTCGGATTTTTATGATGCGTTGGGAAGGCCAAGGGTTTACAATCGATTTCCTTATGTCTCTGAGAAGATCTTAGGTCTTATGATGGAGAGAAGCGGAAAGGATTTTGATCCCATCCTGGTGAAGGTATTTATCAATATGATTGGTGTTTATCCTTTAGGAACCCTCGTTTTACTCAACACCAATGAAATGGGAGTGGTGGTCCAAATTCAAGAAGACCCTGAGATGATTGACCGTCCTAAGGTGAATTTGATCTATTATAGTGAAGGAGAATATCGAAAAGGGAAGGTGGTTGACCTCACAGAGAAAGACGAGGGAACAGGAGAGTATAAACGAAGTATTATAAAAACCCTCGATCCGAATGAGTATAATATCAATGTGGCAGAGTTTCTCATTTAGCCCTTCTGTTTTTCAAAACCCTCCTTTTCTCCCTTCTTTTTGCTTCCTCCCATAATCCATCCATTTCTAAAAGATTGGATTGTTGAAGGCTCTTTCCCCTTCTGTGAAGGGATTTCTCTATATATTGAAATCGATGGATGAATTTTTCAATGGTCATCTGGAGCGCCTCCTCAGGGTCGATTTTTAATACCCTGGATAGGTTGGTCAGGACAAAGAGTAAATCTCCGATCTCTTCACGAAGTCTATTTTGATTCTTTGAAGAAAGGGCTTCCTGAAATTCTTTCAATTCTTCCTTCAGTTTTTTCAACACCCCTTTAAGATGAGGCCAATCGAATCCAACGCCAGAAACCGTCTGAGTGATAAGAAAAGCCCTTCGAAGAGCTGGAAGGTCTTTTGGGATCCTGTCGAGCAGCGAGGATCGATTCATTTTTTCTCTTTTGGTCATTCTAAGATGGCCTTTTTTCATTGTCCCCCTCTCGGGCTTAATCCCCACTTCTGAGTGAGGAATTACCTTGCAGGTAACCCCTCACTGATGAGTGGAAATAAATTTAAGCCCGATAGGAGTATTTCCGAAACCCTTAGAACGCGGACGGATTGAATATAAATTATGTTCTACGAATCAATCCATTGTAGAAATGGGTTTCTGATTAAAACAAACCAAAGTAACGATTTCTATGGACCATTTAAGGTAGCCGCACTATGGGTTTCTCCAATACCCCTCTCGGGCTTATTCCCCGATTCAGTAAAGGATTACCCCTGCAGAAAATCGTTTTCTTGTCAAGAGTCCTTTTTTATGTTAATTAAATAAATCTTAAGTAATTAATTTTCAAATATTTTTTATTTATAAGAAGAGAGGAAAGAGATGGACTATCGCGATACCCTTAATCTTCCAAAAACAGAGTTTCCGATGCGGGCCCAACTGGCAAAAAGAGAACCAGAGATATTAAGGTTTTGGGAGAGAGAAAGAATTTACGAAAAATTAAGCCAAAAAGCCAAAGGAAGGCCAAAATTTATTCTCCACGATGGTCCCCCTTATGCGAATGGGCATATCCATATTGGAACGGCTCTGAATAAGATCTTAAAAGATTTCATTATTAAATCGAAATTTATGTCTGGAATGGATAGCCATTATGTTCCTGGATGGGATTGCCACGGGCTTCCTGTGGAGCATGAAGTGGAAAAGAATCTTGGAAAGAAGAAAGAAGACCTTTCCGTCGTTGAGATTCGAAAAAGATGCCGTGAGTATGCGGCAACCTTTGTCGATGTCCAAAGAGAGGAGTTCAAGAGATTAGGAGTGTTTGGGGATTGGGACCATCCTTATTTGACGATGAATTATGAGTACCAAGCGACCATTGTGAGAGAATTTGGGAAATTTTTACTCAATGGGTCTGTTTATAAAGGAAAGAAACCCGTCCACTGGTGCGTCACCTGCAAGACTGCCCTTGCAGAGGCGGAAGTTAAATATGAAGATCACCGATCCCCTTCCATTTATGTAAAGTTCAGGTTGGTGTCCTCCCTTCGGGGGAAAGAGAATCTAATGAACGAACTTTTTCCTTCCCTGAAAGAAAAACCAGTCTATGTCGTGATCTGGACGACCACTCCATGGACCATTCCAGCCAACTTAGCCATTGCCTTGCATCCAGAGTATACCTATGTGGCCGTAGAGGTCGGAGAGGAGATCTATGTTTTAGCTGAAGCCCTTCTTGAAGAGGTGATGAGGAGGAAATTTGGCATTGACCATTATCAGGTCCTGACCAAATTTCAAGGACAGGTCTTGGAGGGTTTTAAATGCCAACACCCTCTCTATCCTCGAGAATCTTTAATCATCCTTGCTTCCTATGTAACCCTCGACGTTGGGACCGGGTGTGTTCATACTGCTCCCGGCCATGGTCAGGAGGACTATGAGAGTGGGATCAAATATGGATTGGATATTTACAGTCCTGTGGATGACGAGGGTCGATTCACAAAGGAGGTCCAATATTTTGGAGGACAATTCGTTTTTGATGCCAACGAAGCGGTCAATCAAAAGTTGAAGGAGGTCGGTGCCCTTCTAAAGGAAGAAGAGATGATCCATTCCTATCCCCATTGCTGGCGAACGAATGATCCCATTATTTTTCGGGCCACTGAACAATGGTTCATCTCTATGGATAAGACTGGGTTGAGGAGGAATGCATTACGATCGATTGAAGAGGTAAAATGGATCCCTCCCTGGGGGAGAGATCGAATCTATGGAATGATCGAGAATCGACCTGATTGGTGCGTCTCTCGGCAGAGAGCCTGGGGGATTCCCATCCCTGTCTTTTATTGTAATTTGTGCCAGGAACCCTTGGTGACCGAGGAGACGATTCAATATATTGCAAAACTTTTTGAAGAAAGAGGGGCTGATGTATGGTTTGAAGAAGAAGCCAAACATCTCCTTCCCATGGGAACACGATGTTCGAAATGTGGGGGAGATCAATTTACTAAAGAGACGGATATCTTAGATGTATGGTTCGATTCAGGGGTCTCTTATGCAGCGGTGTTAGAGAAGGACCCAAATCTCCAGTTCCCAGCAAACCTCTATCTCGAAGGGAGTGATCAGCATCGGGGCTGGTTTCATAGTTCGTTGCTGACCTGCGTGGGGACCCGTGGTCATGCCCCCTACCTCTCCGTCTTAACCCATGGTTTTGTAGTGGATGGGGAGGGAAAGAAGATGTCCAAATCGGCTGGAAATGTGATTGCCCCAGAGCAGGTCATTAATCGATTGGGGGCCGATGTCCTGAGACTCTGGGTCTGTGCAGAAGATTATAAGGAAGACATCAAGATCTCCGAAGAGATCCTGAAACGTTTAGCCGATGCCTATTTTCGAATTAGAAATACCTTTCGATTCCTACTGGGAAACCTTTACGATTTCGATCCCGGGAAGAATCAGGTTCCCTATGAGGAACTCTATGAGATCGATCGATGGGCACTCCATAGGCTTCAGAAGTTGATTCGTCGAGTTCGGGATGCCTTTGAACGCTTTGAGTTTCACCTCGTCTACCATACCGTTCAAAATTTTTGTGCCGTTGAGATGAGTGCCCTCTACTTCGATATCCTGAAGGACCGACTCTACACCTTTCCAAGCTCCTCCAAGGGACGTCGTTCTGCCCAGACCGTTCTCTATCAGATTTTAAAAGACTTGACCTCTTTGATGGCCCCTATTCTTTCCTTTACGACCGAAGAGGTTTGGCAACATCTTCCTGGGGAGAAGGAAAAAGAGATAAGCGTTCACCTGACTTCATTCCCTGAGGCCAGAGAGGAGTATATGGATCAGGCCCTGGAAGAGAGGTGGGAGCGAATCTGGGAAGTCCGTGAGGCCGTGACGAAGGCCCTTGAGGTGGCTCGAAAAGAAAAGAAGATTGGCCTTTCTCTGGATGCCCATGTCCGTCTTTCTCTTCCTGATAAGCTCTATTCCATCATAAAACCCTATGAGAATGAGTTAAAATCCATTTTCATTGTTTCTTCCGTCGCTCTCCACCCTGGAGGAGATGAAGTAAAGGTGGAAGTGACACGGGCAGAAGGAAAGAAATGTGAGCGATGCTGGAATTATGACCTCAGCGTGGGAAGAGATTCCAGGCACCCTACCCTCTGCGAGAGGTGCCTCAGAGCTCTCGATTCATAAAAGTTCCCTGAAAACGCGATGGTCTCTCATCCCCTGAAATGATGAAAAGGAAGTATTGGATTCTTCTCATTACACTCCTTGTGATTCTCCCATTAGATCAGTGGACCAAATATGAGGTTGAAAAGCGGGTTCCCTACCGGCAGACCATAGAGCTCATTCCTCATTTTTTCAACCTGACCCATGTGAGAAATCCAGGAGGAGCCTTTGGCCTCTTTGGAGCAAAGAGAGGCGGAACTGGCACACTCATTTTTATCTTTTTTTCTCTTCTTGCTATTGGAATTCTTCTCTACTTCTTCCTTAAACTAAAGAACGGAAATCCTCTGGCTTTTGCCCTTTCCCTGGTTCTTGGTGGAGCCATCGGGAACCTGATCGATCGATTTCGATACGGGGAAGTGATCGACTTCCTGGATTTCCACCTCTTCTCCTATCATTGGCCAGCCTTCAATACGGCTGATTCCGCCATTACTATTGGCTTGGCGCTATTAGCCTGGAGACTATGGATGGAGGACCGAAAAAAATTAAAAAGGAGAACCTGATTGTTTCCCATTCTCTTTCGATTAGGCCCGTTGAAGATTTATAGTTATGGCGTCTTCGTCATTTTAGGCTTTGCCATTGGAACGGTGCTTGTTCTCTATAGAGGAAAAGTGGAAAGGGTTTCTGTCTCTTTTGAAAGATTGATAGACCTCTTTTTTTATTGCATCCTTTCTGCCCTGATCGGGGCAAGGGGACTCTATGTCTTGACTCACCTCGATTTCTATTTCAATAAGCCCTTGGCCATTTTTAATCTTTCGGAAGGGGGGTTGGTTTTTTATGGAGGACTTCTTTTCGCTACAGGGGTCTCATTTATTTATATGAAAAGACATCGACTCCCCATCTGGAGAACGGCCGATCTAGTTGCTCCTTCGATCTCCCTGGGAATGGCGTTTGGTAAAGTGGGTTGTTTCATGGCTGGGTGTTGTTATGGGAAGGAGACATCCCTTCCTTGGGCTGTCATCTTTCGAGACCCCAATTCTTTAGCCCGGCTCCATACTCCTCTTCATCCTGTCCAACTCTATGAATCTATCCTCTATCTTGGCCTCTCCTTTTTTCTCATAAAAAAGAGCAAAAAAAAGGCCTTTGAAGGGGAGGTGTTCTGGCTCTTCCTTTTTCTCTATTCCACCGCTCGGTTTTTAACCGAGATGGTGAGAGGAGACCCAAGAGGATTCCTTTTCTATCCCCTTCTTTCCATTTCTCAGGGGATAGGCCTTTTTTTGGCTTTTCTATCCATTTTTATGTTATTTTATTTAAAACGACTCAAGAGGGGAGAGAAGGCGGGTGGCTGTCTTAGAAATCCTTAAATTTCCTCACCCCATTTTAAAGAGAAAGACCGAAAGCGTAGAGACGGTTGATGGGAAAATAAAACAATTAATTCAGGACATGACGGAGACCATGTATCATGCCCAAGGGATCGGGCTTGCGGCCTGTCAGATAGGGATTCCGAAGAGAGTCATTGTGGTGGATGTCAGCCCTCTCGATCCAGAACACGGTTTCTTTGCTTTGATTAATCCTGAAATCATTGATGAAGAGGGAGAGGTCGAGCACGAAGAAGGATGCTTAAGCGTTCCAGAGTGTTTTGAGAAGATCAAAAGAAAAGAGAGGGTTCGAGTCCGAGGACTTTCTCCGGAGGGGAAGGAGGTTGAGATTTTTGGAGAAGGGATCTTAGCCATTGCCCTCCAGCATGAGATTGACCATCTGAATGGGATTCTTATTCTGGACCGGATCAGCAGGTTAAAGAGAGATCTCTATGTGAGCCGATTGAAGAAGGAGAGAAGGAAGGAAAAGAAAGAATGAGTCCTTCCCCGTGGCGAATTATATTTTTTGGAACCCCTTCTTTTGCCCTTCCGTCCCTTGACTGTCTCCTTCAGGGGTCAGATCAGATCGTAGCGGTGGTCACTCAGCCTGATCGCAAAAAAGGAAGGGGACAGAGAATGACCCCCTCTCCTGTGAAGCGTTTTGCCCTTGAGAGAGGGATGGAGGTGTTTCAACCCGAAAGGGTTAAGGACGAAGCCTTTCAAGAAAAGTTGAGGGAACTTTATCCTCATCTCATCGTGGTTGCTGCCTTTGGTCAGATCCTACCCAAATCCATTTTAGATCTACCCATCTATGGCTGTATTAATGTTCATGCCTCCCTCCTCCCAAAATATCGTGGAGCCGCCCCCATTGCCTGGGCCATCCTCAACGGGGAGGAGATCACCGGAATAACCATCATGAGGATGGATGAAGGGATGGATACGGGAGATATTTTGAGCCAGGCTCAAGTCCCGATCGAGAAAGGGGAGTCTGCCAAAAGCCTCGAAGAGAAGTTGTCTCTCTTGGGAGGAAAGCTTTTAGTGGAGACCATCGAGAAAATGAAGAGAGGAGAAATCTCTCCAATTCCACAGGATCATACTCGTGCGACTTATGCCCCACCGCTTAAGAAGGAGGATGGGAAAATTGATTGGCGAAGAGAAGCAGAACTCATCGACCGCCAAGTGCGTGCCTTTAACCCCTGGCCGGGCGCCTTTACACGATGGAATGATCGTCTCCTCAAGATTTATCGGGGAGAGGTAAGAAAACACCCTCATCCAGAGGAGGCAGGAAGGGTGATCTGGGTGGGGTCTGATTTTATTGAAGTCGCCACAGGGAAAGATTCATTCCTCATTAAGGAAGTTCAACTGGAAGGAAAAAGAAGGATGGAGGTTCGTGAGTTTCTTTTAGGTCATCCTATTCCCATTGGTACCATTTTCGAGTAATGGGGGAATTTTTGGAAAATCGTCCCAAGAAAAGAATCTTCATTGGACTCCTTGTAGTGACCTGCTTGCTTCTTTTCTTCCTTATCCTTCTGGTCTGGTATGTCCCCTTGGTAGGATTGAGGAATATCCACCCCTCTTTACCTTTTATCTACAGCCTTTTTTTGGCTTTCCTTGTCCTTTCAATGGGGTTTGGAGGACTTCTCTTAATCCTAACCGTGATCAGGGGCAGGGATATTCTCTTTAGCCAGAAACTGAGAGGAATAACGGCTAAAGTTCTTTTCCCCTTAATGATCTTAATGGGAAGGCTCGTAGGGGTCTCTAAGGAGAAAGTCCAACAATCGTTCATAGAGTTGAATAATCATCTCGTTCGTTCAAACCACCGTAGAAGTCGACCCCAAAGAATTCTCCTCCTCCTCCCTCATTGTATCCAGAACTTTGACTGTCCTATCAAGATCACCGGTAATGTAAAAAACTGTAAAGGTTGCGGAAAATGTGAGATTAAGGATTTGATCGAGCTTGGGGATGAGTTCCAAGTAAAGATTGCCGTGGCGACTGGAGGAACACTGGCTCGAAGGATTATCGTTGAGAATAAACCTGAGGCGATCGTGGCTGTAGCCTGTGAACTGGACTTAACCACAGGGATTCAGGATGTCTATCCTATACCGGTGATTGGAATTCTTAATGAACGACCCTTTGGACCCTGTATCAATACCAGAGCGGATATTCAAAAGGTGAAAAAAGCTATTCTGGATTTCATCGGGCCTTCCCCTACTAAAACGACCTGATTTGACAAAACTTTCCAGAATAATTATATATATTCAAAAAAACCAGAGGTGAAGGTGTATGAACCATTTTAAGACCTTTCTTTTAATGCTGGTATTGACCCTTCTCTTTATTTTGGTTGGTTCTGCCATTGGAGGGAAAAGCGGGGCGGTTTATGCTTTTATTTTTGCAGGGTTAATGAATTTCATTGCGTACTGGTTTAGTGACAAGATCGTTCTTCGGATGTATGGGGCCCGCGAGGTCACCGAGGCGGAGGCCCCTGAGCTTTATCGAGTGGTAGCCAATTTGACAGGTAAAGCAGGAATGCCTATGCCAAAGGTTTATATTATGGAGAATGATGCTCCCAATGCCTTTGCCACAGGAAGAAATCCTGAGCATGCTGCTGTGGCTGTCACAACCGGTCTGTTAAGACTCCTATCCAGAGAGGAACTGGAAGGAGTCATCGGTCATGAACTTTCCCATATCCGTCATAGGGATATCTTGGTGAGCACTATTGCAGCCACCTTGGCAGGGGCTATTGCCATGCTGGCAAGAATGGCTCAGTGGGGTGCCTTCTTCGGTGTCGGTCGTTCGGATGATGAAGAAAGAGGGGGGAGTCATTTTCTTTTTACTTTAATCTTTTCGATGATTGCCTCAATTGCAGCTCTCCTGATTCAGATGGCCATCTCCCGTTCTCGGGAATACCTTGCGGATGCGGGGGGAGCTCATCTGAGCCACCCTCTTTCCCTTGCAAAGGCATTAAGTAAACTCGAGATGGCCGCACGGAGAATTCCTCTGGAAGCCAACCCCTCCACGGCTCATATGTTCATTGTCAATCCTTTAAGGGGTGGAGGGATTCTGACTCTGTTCAGCACCCATCCACCTATTGAGGAGCGAATTGCCAGACTTGAGGAGATGGCAAGAACAGGGACCTTTTGAGAAAGAGCTCTGAAAAAGCTAAAAACCCGAGGACCATTTGTCTTGAAATCCTGAATCAGATCGAAAAAAGAAGTGACCATCTCGATCGTCTTCTCAGTGATTCTTTTAAACGATATCGTCATCTTCACTCCTTGGATCGGGCCTTCCTAACTGAACTCGCCTATGGAATCTTAAGATGGAGAGAGAGACTCGACTGGGTGATCCGGCATTTTTCGGATATCCCCTTTGAAAAAATTGACCGAGACATCCTGAATATCCTTCGACTCGGCCTTTATCAACTTCAATTTCTATCTAAAATCCCTTACCCTGCTGCGGTCAATGAAGCCGTTGAATTGGCAAAGAGGTACCGAGGACAGAAAGGGGCAGGTTTTGTAAACGCCCTGCTCCGTTCCTTTATTCGAGAGAAAGATAGTATTTCCTATCCTGATCTTCACCAGGATGAGGCTCTTCACCTCTCCACTCTCTATTCTCATCCTCTTTGGGTCGTGCGAAGATGGATTCAAGAATTTGGGTTTGAGCAGACCCTTCGAATCTGTAACTTCAACAATCAAATCTCTCCCCTCAGCCTTCGGACCAATACGTTGAAGATAGATAGAGAAGAATTATTAAAAAAATTAGAGGAAAAGAATCTTTCCCCATTCCCCACCCCTGTTTCAAGAGAGGGAATCCTTTTAAACTCTCCGCCTCCTGTCTCTGAATTGCCATTCCTTAAGGAGGGTTATTTTGTTATCCAGGATGAGGCCTCCCAATGTGTCGCGTCTATTGTGGATCCAAAGCCAGGGGAGAGGATTCTTGATGCCTGTGCCTCACCAGGAGGGAAAACGACCCATCTTGCCCAAAAAATGAAGGATACTGGAGAAATCTATGCATTAGACCTTACGAAGGAGAAACTTAGAAGAATCCAGGAATTGTGCCATCGATTAGGGATAAAGATGGTAAAAACCATCTTAGGAGACGCCACAAAACCTCTGCCCGAAAGTCTTCGATTTGACCGAATCCTTGCCGATGTTCCTTGTTCAGGATTTGGAACCTTGCGACGGAACCCCGATTTAAAATGGAGGAGGAAAGAAGAGGACCTTCGGCGACTGTCAGAACTTCAATTGGCTATCTTAGAAAACCTTTCTTCCTATCTAAAGATAGGGGGGATTTTGGTCTATAGTACCTGCACCGTATTCCGCGAAGAGAACGAAGAGGTCATTGAGAGATTTCTGGGGAATCATCCGGAATTTCGATTGGATCCTTTGGCGGAGGTTTTACCCCCTGAATATCATCCTTTTATCCACCAGGGTTTTTTTAAGACGTTTCCCCCTAAAGATGAGATGGATGGTTTTTTTGTTGCCAGATTAAAGAAAATTGGTTAAAGGGAGGAGAGGGAGAATAAGGATGAAGAAGATAGCCCCCTCCATTTTATCTGCGGATTTCAGTCGTCTCGGCGAGGAGATCAGGGCCGTTGAAAAAGCAGGAGCCGATCTCATTCATGTGGATGTGATGGATGGCCATTTTGTTCCAAACATTACGATTGGTCCCTTGGTCGTTTCTGGTTTAAAAAAATTAACCTCTCTCCCCCTCGATGTTCACCTGATGATTGAGCATCCTGACCATTTCGTGGAAGAGTTTGCGCAAGCAGGAAGCAACTGGATGACCGTTCACCTTGAAACTGGACGTCATTTGAAAAAAACGGTTCAAAAGATTCGAGATTTTAAGGTAAGACCTGGAATTGTCCTCAACCCTTCCACTCCCTTAAGAAAACTTTATCCCTACCTTGAAGAGATTGATTTGGTCCTCCTTATGTCCGTTTATCCAGGCTTTGGGGGACAATCCTTTATTCCGGAGACTTTAAAAAAGGTAGAGAAACTGAGACAGATCATTGATCGCCATGGATATTCGATCGAAATCGAAGTGGATGGAGGAATTAAAGTCGACAACATTAGGGCTGTTTCAAAGGCCGGGGGAGATATCTTCGTCGTAGGGACAGGGATTTTCAGGACGGGGAATTACAAAAAGACGATCGAGAGGTTAAGAAGAGAAATCGAATTAGCCTAAAAGAAAAGAATTGGTGGCGGTGCAGGGATTCGAACCCCGGACTCTGCGGATATGAGCCGCATGCT
>JBBIMX010000067.1:0-13558 GCA_037444165.1 Deltaproteobacteria bacterium
AATCTTTATCTCCCGGTTAATAGAGATAACCGTAAAAGAAATAAAAAGAAATTAAAAAGATGCAACTTCCGCTTCGCTATATTCTTACTGTTACTGAACTTACCCAACAGATTAAAGAAATTCTGGAAGAGAGATTCTATGAGGTTTGGGTTGAGGGAGAAATTTCGAATCTCCGAATCCCTCCCTCCGGGCATCTCTATTTTACTTTAAAGGATGACTTCAGCCAGATCCGAGCCGTTCTCTTTCGAATGAGATCAAGAGGGCTTCGTTTCATTCCAGAGGATGGGCTTCATATTATCTGCAGAGGAAGGATCAGCCTTTATGAGAAGAGGGGGGAGTATCAGCTCATCCTCGAAGAGATGGAACCCAAAGGAATTGGAGCGCTTCAGCTTGCCTTTCTCCAACTCAAAGAGAAGCTCGAAAAGGAAGGACTTTTTGATCCTTCCCACAAAAAACCGATTCCTCTTCTTCCCCAAACCATAGGAATCATCACCTCCCCGACAGGAGCGGTCATTCGAGATATGATTCATATTATCCACCGAAGGTTTGAGAATGTTGGAATCCTCCTCTATCCTGTTCGAGTTCAGGGTGAAGGGGCCTCCCGGGAGATCGCCGAAGGGATTGGGTACTTCAATAAGATGAAGAATGTTGATGTCATCATCGTGGGCAGAGGAGGCGGATCTCTGGAAGATCTCTGGGCCTTCAATGAGGAAGAAGTGGTAAGGGCGATTTACCGTTCCAAAATTCCGATCATCTCTGCTGTGGGTCACGAGACCGATTATACGATTTCAGACTTTGTAGCTGACCTCAGGGCTCCCACTCCTTCCGCGGCAGCGGAATTGGTAGTGAAGGAAAAGAGGGAATTAAAAAGGAACCTCCATTATTTAGAGGATCGCCTTCAGAATCAAATCTCGCAAATTTTTCAGGATTTAAGAACGACTCTGTCCCATCTGAGAAAACGTTTAATCCACCCAAAGAAAAGGATCGAAGATCTCTTTTTGAGATTAGATGACCTCACCCATCGAATAGAACGATCGATCCTTCACGAATTGAAGAGAAAAAGGGAGAGGACAGGATTTCTCATGGAAAGAGTCTTTCTTCAGAATCCTGTTCAGAAAGTAAAAATAGTACGAATCTCCCTCAGGGACACTGAAAAAGGATTGACCCAAAGAGTCCAGAACATCATTGAGCTCAAAAGAGAAAGATTGGGTGGACTCTTAGGGAAATTAGAATCCTTAAGCCCCCTTTCCGTTCTTCAAAGGGGTTATAGCATCACCCGAAAATTACCCTCTCTTCAGATCTTGAGGGATTCCCGTGAAGTCCAAAAAGGAGAGGAGGTAGAAGTGAAGCTCTATCGGGGAGCATTGACCTGTCACGTGGAAAAGATTGAGGTGGCTTGACGAAGAGCTGAATAAAAAGATAAAATTTAATTTGATCAGGATTTCAAATGCCCAAGGAGAAATTTGAGGAAGCATTAAAAAAACTGGAGAAGATTGTCTCAAGGTTAGAGGAAGGGGAGATTCCTCTCGAGGAGTCTTTAAAGCTCTTTGAAGAGGGGATAAGACTTTCTCGATTCTGTAATCAAAAACTGGACGAGGCTGAAAAGAAGGTTGAGATTTTGATGAAGGGGAAGAATGGCATTTTGAAACCCGAACCGTTCGAACCCTCTCTTAACAATAAAGAACTTACCCCTTCGGATGAAGACTTACCTGAGGAGGAATAGAAAATCCTCAAGGACTTCATAGGCGATGGATATCCAGAGATATCTTCAAGAAAAGAGAGAGTTGGTGGATCGGGCCCTTGATCAATATTTCATGAGCCCTCTCCTGAAGAGAGGGGAAGAAGGATATTTCTACCCCCTCCTCGAGGCCATCCATTATAGCCTTTTAAATGGGGGAAAGAGAATCCGCCCCATTCTCTGTATCGCTTCATTTGAAGCAGCGGGAGGGAAGGGGGATGGAATTCTCCCTTTTGCTTGTGCCCTGGAGATGATTCATACCTACTCCCTGATCCATGATGATCTTCCAGCCATCGATAATGATGATTATCGGAGGGGAAGGCTCACCTGTCATAAGGTCTTTGGAGAAGCCATTGGAATTCTCACAGGAGATGCCCTTCTTACCGAGGCTTTCAAATTGATGACGAATCAATCAGATCATGAAGCCGAGGTGGTTCTGGAAGTGGTCAATGAAGTCGCCCAGGCAGCAGGAATCTTTGGGATGATAGGAGGTCAGGTGTTGGATGTGGAATCGGAAGGGAAAAGCATCGATCCCTCAACGCTCCAGGCCATTCATCGGAATAAGACAGGAGCGCTCATTCGAGTCTCTGTCCGGACAGGAGTGAAACTGGCCGGTGCAAGCCATGAAGTTCTTCAGGCCTTTACCACCTATGGGGAAAAGATAGGCTTGGCCTTTCAAATCGTGGATGACATTCTCAATGTGGAGGGAGACAGAGGGAGACTCGGAAAAAACATTGGGAGCGATCAAATCCGTAAAAAGGCGACCTATCCCTCTATCCTGGGAA
The DNA here is from genome assembly GCA_037444165.1 of Deltaproteobacteria bacterium. Lineage (GTDB taxonomy): Bacteria > Desulfobacterota > BSN033 > BSN033 > UBA1163 > CALIBK01. Next base: position 2,524 of record JBBIMX010000067.1, read on the forward strand.
TGGAGGTTTCAAAAAGGACGGCAAGGGAGTTGACGGAATCCGCAATTGAATCGTTAAGCTCTTTTGGGGCAGAAGCTGAACCTTTAAGAGCAATTGCTCGTTTTATCGTATCGAGGCAGTATTGATCGATGGCTAAACTCCTGGATCGTATTCGGTACCCTTCAGATGTGAAAAAACTGGATCTTGAGGAAATGGTCACCCTCTGCGAAGAGATCAGGGAAGAGATTCTTACCACCGTCTCTCGCACCGGAGGCCATCTTTCCTCCAACTTGGGCGTGGTGGAACTGACGGTCATCCTTCTCCATGTCTTTGACCTTCCCCCTGATAAACTGGTATGGGATGTAGGACATCAGAGTTATGCCCATAAGCTTCTAACCGGCAGACGGGAACAATTCCGAACCCTGAGGCAATATCAGGGGATAAGCGGTTTTCCAAAAAGGGATGAAAGCCCTTTCGATAGTTTCGATTCGGGACACAGTGGAACCTCCATTTCTGCGGCCCTGGGAATGGCGGAGGCCAAACGAAAGAAAGGAGAAAGAGGAAGAGTCATTGCGATCATTGGAGACGGCTCCATGACCGCTGGCCTGGCCTTTGAGGGGCTTAATCAAGTAGGCCATATTGAAAAGGATCTTATTGTCGTTTTGAATGACAATGAAATGTCTATCTCTCCCAACGTAGGAGCTCTCTCTTCTTATCTGAACCGATTGATGACGGGACAATTCGTCAATCGTTTTCGAGAGGAGATTAAGTCATTTCTCGAGACCCTTCCCAGTATTGGGAAATCGGTTCTCCGTTTTGTCAAACAGGCAGAGGAGTCTTTGAAAGGATTTCTTATGCCTGGACTCCTCTTTGAAGAGTTGGGATTGAAATATATCGGTCCCATAGATGGCCACCGTCTGGATTATCTCCTTGAGACCTTTCAAAATGTAAAGAACCTGAAAGGACCTATTTTAGTTCACGTCATTACTAAAAAAGGAAAGGGATACCCTCCTGCCGAAAGGGATCCTTCCCGATATCATAGCGTTTCACCCTTCAGGATTGAGACCGGGGAGCCTGTTTCGTCAAACACGGCCAATCCTCCTACCTACACAGAAGTCTTTGGTCAAACCCTTTGTGAGCTGGCGAAAGAGGACCGACGGATTATAGCGATCACAGCGGCAATGCAGAGTGGAACAGGTCTGGAGGAGTTTTCTCGAAGGTTCCCGGATCGGTTTTATGATATCGGGATTGCCGAGCAACACGCGGTGACCTTCGCTGCAGGACTCGCTCTGGAAGGGATGAAACCCGTCGTTGCCATCTACTCTACTTTTTTACAGAGGGCCTATGACCAGATCCTTCAGGATGTATGTCTCCAGAACCTCCCCGTAGTGTTTGCCCTCGATCGGGGAGGAATTGTTGGAGAAGATGGGCCTACCCATCATGGGCTATTTGACTTTTCCTATCTCAGACATATTCCTAACCTGGTCATAATGGTCCCCAAGGATGAAAACGAACTCCGACACATGATGAAGACGGCTATCGAGTATCCTGGCCCCGTAGCCTTCCGTTATCCTAAATCTAAAGGGGTCGGGGTGAAGATGGACGAGGTCCTTCATCCGTTAGACATTGGGAAGGGGGAACTCCTTCGGGAAGGCACTGATGCCCTCATCCTTGCTATCGGTTCTACGGTCTATCCCTCTCTTTTAGCTGCGGAGCGGCTTGAGGAGATCGGGATAGAGGTCGCTGTGATCAACAGCAGGTTTTTGAAACCTCTCGATGGGGATCTTCTCTGTGATTGGGCGAAACGGACAGGGAGGGTCCTTACGGTAGAGGAAAATGTTCTCCAGGGTGGATTTGGAAGCGCTGTTCTTGAACTTTTTCAGGAGAGAGGCCTCTTTGAGGTTCAGGTCAGACGTTTAGGAATTCCTGACCAATTCGTGGAGCATGGTTCCCAATCCCTTCTCAGAGAAAAGTATCGAATTGACGAGAAGGGGATATTTGATGAACTTGGAGAGATGTTGAACAAGAGGGTTCCAAACACTCTTTTTCTTAAATTAGAGTCCCCCTCTCTAACCACGACGCCATCTAATCTAAAATAAATCAGAAAATGGATTCCCATCCACTCAAAGAGAGGTTAGATAAGCTCCTCCTGGCGAAAGGGCTCGTAAAGAGCCGGGAGAGGGCGAAAAGTCTGATTATGGAAGGAAAGGTTCTGGTCAACGGGGAAAGAATAGAAAAACCCGGGACATGGGTGAGGAGAGACTCCAAGATTGAGCTCAAGGAAGAAGCACACCCTTATGTGAGTCGGGGAGGAATGAAGTTAGAGGGTGCCCTCAAGGAGTTCGGGATCAATCCCGCAGGAATGGTCGTTCTCGATGTTGGGGCATCGACCGGAGGCTTTACTGATTGTGTCCTTCAGAAGGGGGCAAAAAGAGTTTATGCGGTAGATGTAGGCTATGGGCAGTTAGCCTGGAAACTCAGAAACGATCCTCGAGTCGTCAATCTCGAAAGGAAAAATATTCGACTCCTCAAAAAATCCGAAGTTGGAGAGGATGTGGATTTGATCCTGGTAGACACCTCGTTTATTTCGGTTGAGAAGTTTCTTCCCCATCTCCTTACCTTTCTGAAAGAAAGGGGATTTCTTCTCGTTTTGATCAAACCTCAATTCGAAGTAGCAAAAGGAGAAGTCGGAAAGGGAGGGGTGGTGAGGGATCCTCTCCTTCATCAGAGGGTGATTGAGAGGATGACGAGATGTTGTGAGCAATTAGGCCTTCGGGTCCTCGGGGTTGTGGAATCTCCTCTCAGGGGACCGAAGGGGAATAAGGAATTCTTTCTCTATCTGGAGCGAGGCCAGCAGAATGGGTCAGCCGAAAGAACCCAAACCTGCAAAACTCTTCATGAGCCTGATCACTTCGAGCGATCCGTTAATTGATCAAGGAATCGAGGACCTCTCAGGCGATTTTGGACCTGTCGATTTTATCAGTGAGAGGTTTTCCTTCCACTATACAGACTACTATACCCCGGAGATGGGAAGTGGACTCTTCCGCCGTTTTATCACCTTTGAGAACCTCATCCCACGAGAAAGACTTCCGGAGATCAAGCGGAGGACCAATCGATTAGAAGATCAGATGGCCAAGCCGGATGGGAAGCGGCAAATCAACATTGATCCTGGCTACCTCTGCATGGAACACGTCATCCTGGCCACCACCAAAGGGTATACCCATCGGCCCTATCTTCGAGATGGGATTTATGCGGATTTAACCCTAATCTTTCGGAATAAGTCCTATCAGCCTCTCGAATGGACCTATCCAGATTATCGGGAGGAGAAGGTAATTCAACTTTTTAATCAATTGAGAAGAGTCTATCTCCAGAATCTCAGAGAAAGGGAAGATCCTTTATGCTAAAATCAATGACCGGGTTTGGAAGGGCGGAAGGAAGGACGGCTTTAGGAAAGATTTTGGTCGAATCTCGATCGGTCAACCACCGGTATTGTGATATCAATGTCAAGCTTCCAAAGGGATTGATCCCCTTGGAACAGCGAATCAAAGAACTCATCCGATCCTATGTCTCAAGAGGAAGGGTCGACTTCGTTTTAAAAATCGAAGGCAATGGAGAGAAGAGACCCGACCTGACGATCGATCTGAAATTGGCAGAACAGTACCTTCACCTCCTTCAAACCCTGAAGGATCAATTTCAACTAAAGGGAGAGGTCACCCTGGAACTTTTGGCTTCACTCCCCGACCTGTTCATCCCCAAAGAGGAAGCCGTGGAGATCGAGCCCTACTGGGAGGAGCTTCAGCCCATTCTTCACCAGGCCCTTCAAACCATGGAGGAGATGAAACGCCAGGAAGGGGAGGCCTTGGCCAGGGATCTTAAAGAGCGAACCCAGCGAATTAGAGAGCAGATGGAGGAGATTAAAAAATCTTTCCCCCTCCATCTCGAACAATACCAACGGAGACTTAAAGAAAGGATTCAACATCTCCTCAGAGATGAGGAAGTGGATCCCCTGAGGTTTCAACAGGAGGTTGCTTTTCTGGCCGAACGGATGGATATTACAGAAGAGATGATTAGAGTGGAGAGCCACCTCGGTCAATTAAACCACCTCTTTCATGAGAAAGAACCCGTAGGTCGAAAGATGGATTTTCTCATTCAGGAGATTCATCGGGAGGTCAACACCCTCAGCTCTAAAGTGAATGAGGCAACGATCTCTCAAAGGGTGGTCGAAATTAAAAGCGAACTGGAAAAGATTCGAGAACAGGTACAGAATATCGAATAAGAGAAAATCCTCTCCGGGGAGATGAAACATGAAGAAACGATACGGGAAAGGAATCCTTTTTGTCATCTCGGCTCCTTCTGGAACGGGTAAGACGACCCTTGCAAGAAGATTGACCGAACAGGTCCCTGATCTTCAGTTCTCTATCTCCCATACCACTCGTTCTCCTCGAGCCAACGAGAGAGAGGGAGAAGATTACTTCTTTGTTTCTCCTGCACAATTTAAAGAGATGATCGAACACGATGAATTTTTAGAATGGGCAGAGGTCTTGGGAAATTATTATGGGACTTCTCGATCCTTTGTAGAGAGGTGGATCCATCAGGGAATCGATTTGATCCTGGATATTGATACACAGGGAGCAAAGAAGGTGAAGCAGAAAGGGATAGAAGCCGTTCTCATCTATCTTCTCCCCCCTTCCTTCCACTGCCTTAAGGAACGATTGATCCGCAGGGGGTTAGATTCTGAGGAGCAAATCCAATATCGTCTGGCCCACGCTCGAAAAGATATGGAAGAGGCCTTCGGGTTTCATTATGTCGTTCTGAATGATCAGATGGAGGAGGCCTTAGAGAACCTGAAGGCCATTGTTCTGGCCGAACGATGTCGTCGGGAGAAAGAAGGAATTCTTTATCAAATTTTAGATCAATGGGAGGTCGGTTATGGCAAGAATCACCGTTGAAGATTGTTTAAAGAAAGTCGAGAGCCGATTTGAACTGGTCATCTTGGCTGCGCGGAGAGCCAAGATGCTGATGAAGGGGGCAAAACCCCTTGTAGAGACAGATAATCGACCCATTGTCAATGCCCTCCGGGAGATTGCGGCAGGGAAGGTAAGATTTATTAATCCTAAAGAAAAAGAGGCGTTAATCCAACCCTCTCAGAAACAAGAACCGTGACGCTCTCTTAAGAAAAAAACCTAATCTATTCTTCTGAAGAGAAGTAGAGGACCTTTTCGCTTTCTTGTCTTAAGGGGGTGAGCGTGTTATTATATTTAAAGAATGATGGAAAGAAAGGGTAAAAGAAGATGAAAGACAACGGTTATCAAACTCAGGTCATGGAGATCTACCATTTTATCCATGCTCGTCTCTATTTCAATCGACCTGATCTTGAGATTAAAGGAGAGAATTTTAATTCGACCATCCTCTTTGGTCTCTTGACGGGATTAGTCAAAGGGAAAGAATTGATCATTGGAGAACCTGGACTTGGAAAAACGACCTCGGCTGAATTTGTCGGATCCCTTCTCTATCAGTATCCCCTGGGAATGATCTGGGGGAGTGAGGTTTCAGGCCATCCCGAACAGACAGAAGAGAAGATCATCGGTCGGCCTGATCTGGGAAAACTCAATCAGGGACAGGAAGATGTGGTCTGGAGCTACTTTTCCCAGATCCCGATCAAGATCGTGGATGAGATCAATCGTCTTCCTGAGACGAAACAGAGCATGATCCTGGATGGCGTGGACCGAGGCAACTGGGAATATCTCAACGAAATGATCATCAATGAGGAGTACTGTCTGTTCGCCACAGCCAATTATCAGGATGGGGGGACGAATACCTTAATTGCACCCTTGGTGGACCGGTTTGATGTCATGGTCGAATCGAGATATCCAGGGCCCAATCTCTCCTTTCTCATCGGGAAGAGCAAGGGGAAGGATCAGATCTTAAGGCATCCTAAATTTGAGAAGGAGCTCTATCGAGTTCTTACCTCAAAGATGGCTTATGAGAAGAAGATGGCCCAGGCAGAGGAAATCTGCGATGCCTTTGGAGAGTATCTCGCCAAGACCATAGGGGTAAGACCTCTCCGAAGGGAAGACCGTGAGAAGATTCGATCTGAAATCGAGACAATGGAATTTGACCTGGATGCCAGTGCCTTTACTCGAATGCTTCTGGCCGAGCTCTCCTTCTGTGATCGCTATGGGCAGAAGAGGATTGTCGAGAGTTGTGAGGAAGGATGCCATTATACAGGATATCTTTGCCACCAGATCAAAAACTGTGCCTCCAACCGACTCCCCATTTCCATTAAACTCTATGCTCAGGGATTGGCGTGGCTATTAGGGGATTCGGAGATTGACATCGAGCATGTAAAGGCCGTCATGCCCTATACCCTTTCCCATCGGATTCAATGGAAGGATCAGGTCCTTTCCCAGAAGGAGAAAGCGAAGAGGGACGATCCTTTCCAGATCTATCTGGCCAAGGAAGCCGTTAAAATTGTGGCTCAGAGATACCGGGAACAGGGAGAGCATCTAAAGGATGCCTTAGCGATTGGATCGAAGATCTTTCAGGGGGAATCCCTTGAACCTCTGGAAGGAGATCATCCCCTTTATGTCGAGATTCGAAAAGATGCCCTTGGACGACGAAATTAAAGAAGGCCCTTCAGAGGAGATGAAAACGAATCCTTCACAAAAGAGAGCGGTCCTCCAAACCCTACTCAAAGAGAGTCTCAAACCTCAAAACCCTTTCGAGGAGTTTCAGTCCTTCATCTTTAAGAAAAGGGAGATCCCTTTGGATCAGATTGTTCAATCCAGTGAATTGGTGATGGACAAGATCCGGCTGGGGTATGAAAAACTCCTTGAAGAGGAAGCCAAAGAACTCGTTTGGATGGTTCAATATAATACGATTATCAAGGCCTACGAGGTGGCAGAACGCTACATCAAAGAGATCGACTATTCGGCAGAAGACATCGAGGACTTCTGTTTTGCCCTGGAGAATACCCATAAGATTCCTTATCTCATTCCAGGGCCTGCAGGGATCTATATTTCGGCCCTCTGTAACTATGCCAAAGAAGATGAGATTGTGTTGAAACTCTCTGAACTGAAGACGGAGATCAATCTGATCGGATTTCGCCTTCCTAAGGACAAACGAATGATTGTAGAAGGAGATACCGGAGATTTTACGGGAATCAGCCTTGAGGGAGGAGAGTTGGTTATCGAGGGAAGTGCGAAGAACTGGACCGGAGCGGGGATGAGGTCAGGGAAGATTCTGGTAAAAAAGAATGTCGGCCTTCATACCGGGGAATGGATGATGGGCGGAGAGATTTATGTGGGAGGAAGGGTCAGAGGATTGGGAAATGTGGTGGAGGGAAAGATCTTCGAAAGGGATAAACTGATCTATCCCGGTAAGAGCCGATACCCCAATCACTATTATTGAAGATGATGTCTCAAATGGAAGAGAAGAAGCTTCAGGAGATCCTTGAAGAGATTTGGCCTCGTCTGAGGAAGAAACATCTCTACCCTGAGATTCCAATGCCTCAGATTAAACCGATCCAGGAGTCCGTCGAAGAAGGAGAGGAGAACAGTGAGGGGGTAGGGTTGGAGATGAAGGACAAAGTGATGACCCTCAATCCCCTCTTCATTTCCTCATTGGAAGGGAGGATGCCCAAAGAGGAGGTGATGGAGGCCCTCCTCGATCACGGAATTACCCATTATACGTTTTGCCCATGGGATTTTCAGACCCACCTGATGATCTATGCCGAAGCCAAGAAAGTGATGGGAGACAAGGAGGCGGCCAAAAAGGTGGCCAACTATTTTATCGATGTAGTGGCCGATACCCATTGTGTAAAGAATCGCTCAACCCAGATCCCCAAGCTCCATCGACATCTCAAAAAGGGACCGATTCAAGAGGTCCTCCAATCCCTCTATGAGAAGATTTGGGGGGTGGATCTCGGCGTCTCCCTTTCAAAGAAAGAGAGTCGGACTCAGGCGGAGATCGTTCGGAGACTGATGAGAATTCCTTATCTCGATCGTTCTCGATGGCCGGAGAGTATTCGAAAATTTGCTCGATCCCTGAAACCCCTTATCGTCACCGAGCAAAAGGAACAGCGAGGAAAAGGAGGGAGAGGGGAATCCAATCCACAGGGGGACCATGATTTAGATCATTATTCCTTCGAGGAGATTGATAGTGGGCTTCGAGAATACGCCCGAAAAACGATGGATCTGGCCCAATTTCGAGAGGTGGTTGAAGATTTTTCGGAAGAATTAAAGGAGGTAGGCTACGGAGTAGAGGGAGGGATGGGAAGAGGTCGAAGCGCCCCGATTGATGCGGATATCCTTTTTTACATGAAGTTGGCCGAAAATTATTCCATCCCTTTGAGAAAGCTCCCCTTAGAAAAAGGAGGAAATCTCCATCCCCATTCCCACTATCCTTGGGAAGTGGGATCCCCCTATCAAGATGTGGATATCTGGACCAGTTTCGGTAAGATCATGCCCGGGATCACCCAGGTTTGGAAGAAGAAGGAAGGGAAGGGGAGATTGAAGATCGAAGGGGCTCCGGATTGTCTCATTATTATAGATTCCTCTGGAAGCATGATCAATCCTCGAAAGAATCTTTCCTACGCCGTGTTAGGGGCTGCCTGTGCAACGAATGCCTATCTGAGGAACGACTCCAAGGTGGCAGTCTACAACTTCAGTGATGCCCCGATGGGAGGCAGGGATATCTTGGATTTTACGGATGACCGTGAGGCGATCTATCGAAGTCTGTGTAAATACTTTGGCGGAGGGACCGCCTTGGATTTAGATGATATTTTACCTTTAATCAAAAAGAAGAACCCCCTTGATCTTTTTATCATCACGGATATGAAGATTACCAATCTGGAGACATTGATCGGATTTTTTGGACAGATTCAGAATCGTGTTACCGCTGTCCATATTGGTGAGAATCCCTATGCCACTCGTTTTGAGAGGGCCTTCGAGAAGAGAAAGAATATCAGTATCTTTAAAGTGAAAAGGAAGGAGGACATCCCTCATCTCGTCCTCGGAAGTATTCGGGAGTATTTTAACCCACCCTCTCCCTCTCTCCGACGTTGATTTAAAGAAAACAAGAAATTGAATTTTTTCCCCAGAGAAGATAGAATAATGGATGAGAAGGGGTCTTTTAAAATGATTCCTAACAGAGAGGAATGTCTAAAGTTGATCCGGGACAGTGGAATGCTCGAGCATATCATCGACCATAGTTTGAAAGTCGCAGAGGTGGCCCTTTTTATCTCAAAAGAATTAAATCTTCGAGGCCACTCGATAGACCTTGCTCTGGTGGAAGCCGCCGCGCTCCTTCACGATCTTACCAAGACCGAGTGTTTGAGGACGAAGGAAGATCATGCCCTTACCGGATCAAAGACTTTAACCGAAATGGGATTTGAGAAGGTTGGGGCTGTGGTTCGAGAACACATTCATCTTTCTAAAAAAACACATCCCTTTTATGTGTCCGAGGAGGAGATTGTCAATTACGCGGACAAGAGAGTAAAGCATAATCAGGTGGTCACCCTGGAGGAGAGGTTTGAAGACCTCAGGCAAAGATATGGAAAGAATCCCAGGGCCATAGAACTCCTTGAAGATCTCAAAAAATCGACCTTGGAAATTGAAAGGAAGATATTTTCAATCTTAAAAATCGATCCCAATGACCTCCTCCATCGAATTCCCTCTATCCATGAGCCCATATCGATTTGAACAAGGTCCGATTCGACCTCCCAGTGAAGCTTCAAGCCTCCTTCTGAGGATAACCCGAAACTGTCCTTGGAATCGATGTGAATTCTGTCACACCTATAAAGGTCAGAAGTTTGAACGGAGGACAGTAAGCGAGGTAAAGGGAGATATCGATGGGATGAAGGAGGCCGCCTCAGAAGTGAAAGCCCTCTCATGGCAATTGGGGTTGGGTGGGGAGGTCAACCCGATCTTATTGCATTATCTCTTTCAACCCTCCTCTTCTCAGGATGATGCTCTTCGATCCATAGGGTGGTGGCTTTATCATGGAGGAAAGAATGTTTTCCTTCAAGATGCGGATAGTTTGATTATTCCCACAAAAGAAATGGTAGAGATTTTGAGATATCTAAAGGAGACCTTTCCTTCCATCGAAAGAATAACGACCTATGCTCGAGGAAAGACGATTTCCAAAAAGAGTGAGGAAGAGCTAAAAGCCCTTCGAGAGGCCGGGCTTTCAAGAATCCATATTGGGCTGGAAACCGGATATGACCCTCTCCTTCAATATGTCAAGAAAGGGGTAACGGTGAGGGAGCATATCGAGGCGGGAAGGAAGGTCAGGGAGGCCGGACTCTCCCTTTCGGAATATGTGATTATGGGATTAGGTGGAAAGAAGATGTGGAGGGAACATGCCATTGAAACAGCAAAAGCCCTCAATCAAATCAACCCTGATTTTATCAGGGTGAGAACCTTAAAGGTTTTGAAATGGATGCCCCTTTATCAAAAAATAGAAAACGGGGAGTTTATTCTCTTGAACGAAGAGGAGATAATAGAGGAGGAGAGGCTTTTGATTGAAAATCTCAATGGCATCACGAGCACCTTTGTGAGTGACCATATTTTAAATCTCCTCGAAGAAATAGAGGGGAAGCTTCCCGAGGATAAGGGAAAGATGCTTGCAATCATTGATCGCTATTTTAGCCTTCCAGAAGAAGAGAGAAAACTTTATCGGTTGGGGAGGAGGTTAGGAGCCTTTCGTTCCTTAAACGACCTCTTAAATAGGGAGTTGAGGGAGGAGGTCGAGAGGGTTTTTAAAGAGATTCATTCTCATCCATCCAGAGATTTTGACCAATTTATCTCCTCCCTGATGGAATCCTTCCTGTAATCCATTACCCTCTCAGGCTTATTTCACCACTGAAAAAGTATTTAAAACGAATTTTATAGACTGGGGAGGTGGGGTGGAAAAAGCCTTCGAGCGGATACCTTTAACCGTTTGGCACTATGGATGAATTCCCTGAACACGTTTGTTTTTCTATTAAACGATGGTTAGCCAATTCACTTCTCAATGCCCGCATTCGAAGGATTTGGAACCCTACCTCCCCAGTCTT
>JBBIMX010000068.1:0-13496 GCA_037444165.1 Deltaproteobacteria bacterium
TCCACCCTTCAGCGAGGGGTTACAGTAATTTCTTCCCTGTCGGATTCAAAGAGATCTACACCCTTCCGTGAGGGAGGACATGGAATAAGAGATTGCACTTGAAAAATAAAAATCGGATCGATTAGAATTTTTGTATCTTTTAATCGAGCGGGGTAGTGTTTAAAGAGATGGAAAGGCTTTATTTAGGTATTGATATTGGTTCGGTCAGCGCCAATACCGTCATTCTGAATGATCGGGAAGAGGTTTTGGAAGAACACTACGATCGTCTTAAAGGACAGCCTCTGCAGACAGTCCAGAGAATCTTAGAGGAGATCCTCAAACGAATTCCAGCCGAACAATTTTATTCGGTTTCCTTTACTGGAATTGGTGGAAAACTGGCCTCCGAACTCTTAGGTGGAAATTTTGTTAATGAGATTATTGCCCAAGCCAAAGCCGTCCAGAAACTCTATCCACAGGTCCGTACGATCATTGATATCGGGGGAGAAGACTCCAAATTGATCTTTCTCGAAGAGGAGGAGGGTCGATTAAAAATAAGCGATTTTTCGATGAACACCCTCTGTGCGGCGGGGACAGGTTCTTTTCTGGATCAGCAAGCGAGTCGACTGGGTCTCACCATCGAAGAGTTTGGGGAACTTGCACTCCAATCGAAAAATCCTCCAAGGATCGCAGGTCGGTGTAGCGTCTTTGCGAAGTCAGATATGATTCACCTTCAGCAGATTGCCACTCCGGATTATGACATCGTTGCGGGGCTCTGTTATGCCCTGGCAAGAAATTTTAAGAGCAACATCGGAAAGGGAAAGACCTTTGTCAAACCCGTTATTTTTCAAGGAGGAGTGGCAGCCAATGTAGGAATGAGGAAGGCCTTCATGGATGTCCTTGACCTTTCTGAAGGCGATCTCATCATTCCCAAATATTTTGCCTCCATGGGGGCGATCGGAGCAGTCCTGGTCTCAAAGGAGAATAAGGAAAGCAAGACCCTTAAACGATTAGACCTGACCCATCTAAAAGATTACCTTGCCAGGTGCCAAGAGAAAGAGAAACCCCTCCCTCCCCTTTCTCTTTCTCCCCATCATCTTGGATCTCCTCATAGGCATTCCAATCCTGGATGCCATCCTGAAACACCCAAAGAGGATCCACCTTCAGGTGAGAAGATCGAGGCCTATCTTGGTTTGGATGTAGGTTCCATCAGTACAAACTTGGTAGTCATTGATAAGAATAAAAGGGTTCTCTCAAAGCGGTATCTCATGACCGCTGGACGACCGATTGAGGCGATTCGAAAAGGCCTTCAGGAGATCGGGGAAGAGATTGGGGATCGGATAGAGATCAAAGGGGTTGGGACGACAGGCTCAGGGAGGTATCTCACCGCCGATTTCGTGGGGGCAGATTTAGTCAGAAACGAAATTACAGCTCAAGCCACTGCCGCCATTCATATTGATCCAAAGGTGGATACGATATTTGAAATTGGAGGACAGGATTCGAAATATATCAGCATTGACAACGGGGTCGTCGTCGATTTCGAAATGAATAAAGTCTGTGCGGCAGGGACAGGTTCTTTTCTTGAGGAACAGGCAGAGAAGCTGGATATCTCCATCAAAGAGGAGTTTGGAACTCTTGCCCTCTCTGCAAAAGAACCGGTGCGGATGGGAGAGCGATGCACGGTCTTTATTGAATCGGACTTGGTCCATCACCAGCAGAGAGGGGCTGAGAAGGATGATCTGGTAGCCGGTCTCAGTTACTCGATAGTGCAGAATTATCTCAATCGAGTGGTGGGAGACCGACGAATTGGGGATCGAATCTTTTTCCAGGGAGGAACCGCTTTTAATAAAGGGGTGGTGGCTGCCTTCGAAAGTGTACTGGGTAAACCAATCATTGTCCCTCCTGATCATGATGTGACCGGAGCCATTGGAGTAGCCATTTTAGCCATGGAAGAACGGACCTGGGACCGTTCGAGCTTCAAGGGGTTTGACCTCAGCCGGAGGCGATACGAACAGACCTCGTTTGAATGCAAGGGATGCCCCAACTACTGTTTAATTCGAAAGGTCAGTGTAGAAGGAGAAAAGCCCCTATTCTATGGGAGCCGATGTGAGAAATACGATGTCATTAAAAGGACAAAGGGATCCAATCTCCCTGATCTTTTTGAAGAGAGAGAAAGAATGCTCTTTGCTCCCTATGAAGGGGAAGAGAGTCTCCCTCCCGATGCTCCAGAGATCGGGATCCCCCGAATTCTCTATCTTCATGAGCTCTTTCCCTTCTGGAAGGCCTTTTTCACGGAATTGGGATATCGGGTCATTCTTTCTGACCCCACCAACAAGGAGTTGATCCGAAAGGGGGTTGAGAATGTTGTTTCTGAGACCTGTTTCCCCATCAAGGTCAGTCATGGCCACATTCTGAATCTCTTAGAGAAGGGGGTCAAGAGGGTTTTTCTTCCAAGTATTATCAATCTCAAATCCTCTCACCCGGAGATGGCCACCAATACCGCTTGTCCCTATGCCCAAGCCCTTCCCTATGCCGTTCATTCCTCCATCGATTTTAGGAAGAGTGGAGTCGAGGTGCTTCAACCCATCTTCCATTTTGGGTTCGGAAGAGAGACCCTGGAGAAAGAAATGATTCGTTTCGGAAAGGCTCTTCGGAGGAATGCAAAACAGGTGGGGAAGGCATTGGAGAAGGCGGAGAGGTTTCAGGCACGATTTTACCAATCCTTACTGAATCGAGGAAAGGAGATTCTGGATCAAATTAGACCCGATGAAAAGGCCATGGTCATTGTGGGAAGACCTTATAACTCCTGTGATTCCGGGGTCAATCTCGATATTCCGAAAAAACTGAGAGATCTTGGAGTCCTCCCTATTCCCATGGATTTTTTGCCTTTAGATTCCGTGAAGCCGACCTCTGAGATTCGCGAGATGTACTGGAGATACGGTCAGAAGATCCTTTCTGCTGGAATGATTATTAATGATGATCCAAGGCTCTATGCCGTTTATATCACCAACTTTGGATGTGGTCCAGATTCATTCATTAGCCACTTCTTCAGAGAGCTCTCCAAGGAGAAGCCCTATCTTCAACTGGAAATCGATGAACATAGTGCCGATGCTGGGGCCATCACCCGGTGTGAAGCCTTCTTAGATAGTTTAAAAAATGTGAGGCTCAAAAGGGTTCCCCTTGTGGAAAAAACAAGGCCCAAAACCGATCGAACCAAAAAGATCTATATTCCTTATATGTGCGATCATTCCTTTGCCGTGGCTGCGGCTTTTCAAGCCTGTGGGGTAGAGGCAGAGGTCTTTCCTGAATCGGATGAGGAGACCCTCTATTGGGGAAGAAAGTTCACCTCTGGAAAAGAGTGTTATCCCTGTATCCTGACCACAGGGGATATGGTGAAACTTCTGAAAGACCCCAATTTCGATCACAATCGAGCGGCCTTCTTTATGCCTTCTGGTAACGGACCCTGTCGATTTGGGCAGTATCATCGGTTCCACCGTCTCGTTCTGGACCAGCTTGGTTTTAAACATGTTCCCATCTACTCGCCCAATCAGGATGAGACTCTCTATAGCGATTTAGGAATCATGGGTTCTCAATTCACTCGACTGGGATGGCAAGGAATTGTGGCCGTAGATCTCTTGATGAAGAAAGTCTTGGAGACCCGACCCTATGAGAAAAGAAGGGGGGAGACCGATGAAGTTTATCAGAGGTCATTGGATAGGGTTTGTAAAGCCATCCGAGAAGGAGGAGATCTGGAAGAGGCCCTGAAAGAGAGCGTGAAGGACTTTAATCAGATCGAAGTGGATGGGGTTGGAGAAAAACCTTTAATTGGGATTGTGGGGGAAATCTTTGTTCGACTCAATCGTTTCGCCAATGAGAATGTGATTCGAAAGATTGAGCAGTTTGGAGGAGAGGCCTGGATCGCTCCCTTGACGGAGTGGATCTTTTATGTGAACACCATTTCAAAGGAGAGGAGCCTCAGGAAAAAATCCTTTTCGAATCTCTTGAGGGTTTTTCTTACTGACTACTATCAGAAAAAAGATGAACATCGTCTCGAAAGAATTTTTAAGGGTAGTCTAAGAAATTTTGGGGAACCTAAAACGAGGGCGCTCTTTAAAAAAGCCAAACCCTATCTTGACTATTCATTCGAAGGAGAGGCCATTCTTTCTATCGGAAAGACCATCGATTTTGCAAAAAGAGGTGTAAGTGGGATTGTCAATATCATGCCCTTTACCTGCATGCCTGGAACGATTGTGAGCACCATTTTGAAGCGATATCGAGAGGAGAATAATAATATTCCCATCCTTAATATGGCCTATGATGGTCAGGAGCAAACCAATACTTTAACCCGCCTCGAAGCCTTCATGCATCAGGCCAAAGAATTTCAGAAAAGAAGTTCAAGAGCTATTTAATTGTTTGAAATTAAAAAAGATTTTAGTTTGTTAAAAAAATCACTTTTCTATTGAAATTCCCCTTTTAAAATGGTATAAGAAAAAAGTTTTATTTTTTTTGAAAAGGAGTATCCCATCATGGATAATTGGACTTTCGGTATCACTATGATCGTTGTGGGAATGGGAGGGACTCTTATCACCCTCTGGATTCTGAGTCTCATCATGAGTATTTTGAAGAAGGCTTTCCCTTTTAAAAAAGAAGAAGAGAAATAGGGCCGAAAGGAGGGATTGCGGATGTTCGACGCAATATCGGGTGGAATTCAAGGGCTCATTGCGGGATTTGCTAACCTTCACTGGTCAAATCCAATTATGATTGGGGTTGGATGCCTTCTTCTTTATCTTGGAATCAAAAAAGACTTCGAGCCTTTACTTCTCGTTCCCATTGGATTTGGGGCGATTTTGGTCAATATTCCTTTAGCTGGGTTAATGGAGGAAGAAGGTTTTTTAAGGATTATTTATGATGCAGGAATTATGACGGAACTATTTCCACTGCTCATCTTTGTTGGGATCGGAGCCATGACCGATTTTGGGCCTCTTCTCGAGAATCCAAAGATTTTCCTTCTTGGTGCGGCTGGGCAGTTCGGAATCTTTCTAACTTTGGCCTTGGCGTTAGCCTTAGGGTTTCCTCAGAAAGACGCTGTAGCTATTGGAATAATTGGTGCCTGCGATGGACCTACGGCAATTTATGTCACTTCCAAATATGCTCCCCATCTTTTAGGGGCAGTCTCTGTGGCGGCATACTCTTATATGTCCCTCGTTCCTGTGATTCAGCCCCCTATTATGAAGCTCATGACCAGCGAAGAGGAGAGAAAAATTAATATGGGGATTGTGAAAAAATCGGTCTCGAAAACAACCAAACTTCTCTTCCCATTGGTGGTTACGGTGATTGGGGGATTAATTGCGCCGAGAGGATTACCGCTATTGGGCACGATTATGTTGGGGAATTTGATGAAAGAATGTGGTGTCGTAGGACGTCTTACGAAAGCGGCTGAAAATGAAATCCCTAATATTGTCACTCTCCTTTTAGGAATCTCAATTGGAGCAACCATGGATGGAAGAATATTTTTGAAACCCCAGACATTGATTGTTTTAGGACTTGGGTTTTTGGCTATCTGTTTGGATACAGCTTGTGGGGTTCTCTTTGGAAAAGTGATGAAGGTTCTTACGGGAGGAAAGATCAATCCTCTTATTGGGGCCGCAGGGATTTCCGCTTACCCGATGTCTGCAAGAGTCGTCCAAAGAGAGGGGCAGAAATACAACCCGAAGAACTACCTCCTCATGCATGCCATGGGGGCCAATACCGGTGGCCAGGTTGGCTCAGTCATGGCTGCCGCTGTTATGCTCTCCGTCCTGAAAGGGATGGGGGTAATCTAATTTCCTCAAAAACTAAGCAAAAACTTATGAAGGGAGGGAAAGATGGTTCAATGGAAATTAGCCTTTTTAATTTCTGGAGCAGGATATGGAATTAATATTCTGGTTTTAATTATTATTTCGGTAATTATCTGGATTGTCAGTTTAATGATCCAAAAGAAGGAAAAGGCACAATAGAACAAAGATAATAGGGGAGGAATAGATGTTTGGATTATATGAGAGTGCATTGGGGCAGATGACTCTGGGAAACCTTGCTATGCTTTTAATTGGTGGAGTTCTGATCTATTTAGGGATTGTTAAGAAGATGGAACCCATTCTTCTTGTACCGATCGGTTTTGGCATATTCATGGTGAATTTACCTATCGCGGGCATTATGACCTATACTTCTGAAGGGTTACCCGCTCTCGGTGGGGTCAAAGAGATTGCGGAGGGGAAAATCGGGATTCTTAATCTTTTATATTATTATGGATTAGAGACAGAACTTATTCCATTATTGATTTTTTTGGGTGTCGGAACACTCATGGACTTTAGTCCAACTATTGCTCGGCCTATTTCCCTTGTTTTTGGGGCAACGGCCCAGTTAGGAGTCTTTGTCGTTTTTCTGATTGCCCATTTGAGTGGGATGTTTAGCATTAACGAATCTGCTTGTATCGGTATCATTGGCGGCTCAGATGGTCCCCCTACGGTTTACCTTACGGTAGCATTGGCTCCTGTATTATTGGGCCCCATTACCATGGTTGCATATTCCTATATGGCGCTGGTTCCGATCCTTCAGCCCCCCGTTATTCGTTTACTCACAACAAAGAAGGAAAGAATGATTATGATGAAACCCCAGATACGAAAAGTGTCTAAATTAGAATTGATCCTTTTTCCAATCATTGTTTTCATTGTCGCCTCCCTTCTGGTTCCGAAAAGTGCTCCTCTTGTTGGAATGCTTATGTTTGGTAACTTATTACGAGTCAGTGGGGTGACCGAGCGACTTGCTCGTGCTGGTGGGATATTAAATGATATTCTCATTCTTTTACTTGGTATCTCTGTGGGGTCTCTTATGCCTGCTCAGGTATTTTTCAATCCTCGAACCCTATTAATCATTGGACTGGCTGTCTTAGCCTTTATCTTTTCAACCGTTGGAGGTTTACTCGGGGCAAAATTTATCAATCTCTTCCTTAAAGAAAAAATTAATCCCATTATAGGGGCTGCAGGAGTTTCAGCGATCCCCATGGCCGCAAGGGTGGCTCAAATAGAGGGCCAAAAAGCAAACCCCAAAAATTACCTTCTCATGCATGCCTTAGGACCCAATATGGCAGGTGCCATCGGAACATCCCTGGTTGCTGGAATATTTATGGGGATGTTACGATAAAGGTAGATTTAAAAGAATTTAAAGAAAAGGGGTGGGGAAAGATGGCAAATTGGGAGCAATTGCCGTCATGGCATGCAATGGAAATAGAGCATGTCTTAAATGTACTACGGGTGGATCCTCATAAAGGTTTAAGTGAGGAAGAGGTTAGAAATCGCCTTGAAAAATTCGGATATAATGAACTAAAAAAAGAAGAAAAAGTCTCTCCCTTTTCTCTATTTATTAATCAATTCAAGAATGTTCTTATCATTATACTCCTCATTGCTACTATCCTTTCTGCCGTTGTAGGGGAGATCTTTGACGCTGGTCTGATTTTAGTCATTGTGCTATTCTGTGCCATCCTTGGATTTATCCAAGAATATCGTGCCGAACGTGCCCTTGAGGCATTAAAAAATATGCTTTCCCCCACCATCACTGCCTTGAGGGGAGGGAAAGAAGAGGAGATTCCATCTAAAAATCTTGTTCCCGGGGATATACTCCTTCTCGAAGCAGGAGACAAGGTCCCTGCCGATGCTCGATTAATTGAGAATCATTCCTTAAGATGCGATGAGGCCCCTCTGACAGGAGAATCTGTACCTGTGGGAAAGGACATTTCTCCATTACCTGAAAATATACGTATAAGTGATAGAAAAAATATGGTTTTCACAGGAACAACAATTACCTACGGAAGAGCTAAGGCTGTCGTCACTTCTACAGGGATGGATACCGAATTTGGTAAAATTGCCAAAGAAGTAATGACTGTTGAAACAGAAAAGACTCCCCTTGAAAAGAGAACGGATGAAATAGGAAAATGGTTAGGTATTATCTCTCTTGGAATCTGTTTCCTCGTTGCAGGGGTTAGTGTTCTAAGAGAAATTTTTGGAGGAGGAAAAGTTGATTTTCTATTCATTGTCACTATGGTAATGTTTGCAGTCTCTTTGGCTGTGGCTGCTGTGCCTGAAGCACTGGCTGCTATTGTGACAGGAGCTCTTGCTATAGGAATGCATCAGATGGCCCAGAGGAATGCTTTGGTAAGGAAGATGCCAGCCGTAGAAACCCTTGGATGTACAACGGTGATCTGTTCCGATAAAACTGGGACACTTACCAAAGGGGAGATGACGGTAAGAAAGATATTTACCAATGGGGAAATGATCGAGGTCACAGGAACGGGGTATGAACCAAAGGGGGAGTTTAAAGGTTCTGATAATATTGACATAAAGGGGATCCCATCCTTACGGTTGATTCTTCAGGGAGGGCTCCTTTGCAATGATGCTATCCTGGAGCAAAAGGAAGGGAAATGGGTGATCAAAGGGGATCCTACAGAAGGAGCGTTGATTGTTGCAGCAGTTAAAGGAGGGTTTCACCAATCTGAATTGAGAATTGAAAATCCTCGGATTGAAGAGATTCCCTTTAGTTCTGAAAGAAAAAGAATGACAACCATTCATCAAATGGCGAATGGGAAAAGATTGGCCTTTATGAAAGGAGCACCAGAGGTGGTTCTGGAAAAATGTTCTCATATTTTAGAGGATGGGAACCTGAGGGAACTTAAACAAAAAGATAGAGAACAGATTTTAAAGATGAACGAAGAGATGGCCCAAGGAGCGCTAAGGATCTTAGGATTTGCTTATCGGGATTGCCCAGATGCCATTGCATGCACCGAAGAGCATCTTGAACATGATATGGTCTTTCTCGGTCTCGCAGGAATGATAGATCCTCCAAGAGAGGAGGCCATAGAAGCTATACAAGTATGTAAACAAGTTGGGATCAAACCCATCATGATCACGGGAGACCATAAACTTACCGCTGTAGCAATTGCCAAGGAGATGGGTATTTATAAAGAGGGGGATATGGTATTGACCGGTGAGGAATTAGAGAAAATATCCGAACAGGAACTGGAAAAGATTGTTGAAAAGGTGACGGTCTATGCTAGGGTATCGCCGATGGATAAGTTAAAGATTGTTAAAGCATGGAAGGCAAGAGGTGAAGTGGTTGCCATGACTGGCGATGGCGTGAATGACGCCCCAGCCCTCAAACATGCAGATATTGGAGTGGCCATGGGGATTACGGGAACTGAAGTGACCAAAGAAGCCTCGGATATGGTATTGAGTGATGATAATTTTGCCACTATCGTGAAGGCAATTGAACGGGGCAGGTGGATATATGACAATATAAAGAAATATCTTACCTATCTCCTGAGGTGTAATATTACAGAAGTAGCGGTGATCGGTGGGGTTGTATTAATTTCTGGACCTGAATATTTACCCCTTCTCCCAGCAGCCATTTTATACATCAATTTGGTAACAGATGGA
This sequence comes from Deltaproteobacteria bacterium, assembly GCA_037444165.1. GTDB lineage: Bacteria > Desulfobacterota > BSN033 > BSN033 > UBA1163 > CALIBK01. Next base: position 9,441 of record JBBIMX010000068.1, read on the forward strand.
CTTCCTGCACTTGCCCTTGGGGTTGCTCCTCCCGATCCTGATATCATGCAAAGGCCACCCAGGGATCCCAAAGAAAGTGTCTTTTCGTGGGACGTGAGGGCTTTTATTTTACTTGCTCTCTGTATTGAAATTCCTTTCTTTTTCTTCCTCTTCTACAATCAACTTTCAGACATTACCCATGCTCGAACAGAGCAGTTCTTTCTCTTCGTAATTGTTGAATTAATCATTGCCCTTAATTTTAGGTCGATGAGATATAGTGTGTTTAAATCTCCCCCTCATAAATGGCTTGTATTAGCCATTATTTCTCAATTAATATTAACAACTTTACTTCTTCAGCTCCCATCGATTCGTAATGCTTTTGGAATCATCCTTCCCTCTTTGAGTGATTTGGAGCTCATTTTGAGTTTTGGGGTTGTGGTATTTATTTCAATGGAGGTCATTAAGGCAATCATTAGGAGAAAAATGGTGTTTGTAAGGAAGATCTCGGGGTAAAATTGACCGGAATTAAAAAGAATAGATGGAACCCTCTTCATTTTATCTTAAGAGGGTTTTTTTATCTTCTCTTGTGGATGGCTCAATAATTTTTTAATATAATTCATAGAGTTTGAAGGAAAAGACAGAAAAGGAGACCGTGATGCAAAAGCCTTTGGTTGGGATTCTGATGGGAAGTGAGAGTGATTTGGCAATAATGGAAAAAGCGGCTGAGGTTCTAAAGGAGATGGGTGTTCCCTATGAGATGGAGATTAGCTCAGCCCATCGGTTACCTGAAAAGACAGCCACTTATGCCAAGACGGCAAGGGAACGGGGAATTGAAGTGATTATAGCAGGGGCTGGGATGGCCGCTCATCTGGCAGGGGTGCTGGCTGCCCATACGACATTGCCTGTCATTGGTGTCCCCCTGAAATCTGGAGCCCTCGATGGGGTGGATGCCCTCTATTCCACTGTTCAGATGCCTTCGGGTATTCCAGTGGCCACGGTCGGGATCGATGGGGCAAAGAATGCCGCCTATCTTGCCTGTGAGATTCTTTCTATTAAATACCCCGAGATAGGCAAGAAACTGGATGAATTTAGAGAGAAGATGAGAAAGGATTTGGAGAAAAAATCAAGGAAACTCAAAGAATCTAAAAATGAACGACGATTCGATTCGTAAGGCAGCAGAAATCATAAGAAGAGGGGGTCTTGTTGCCTTCCCCACCGAAACCGTTTACGGGCTTGGAGCGGATGCCTTCAATCCCATGGCTGTTGCTCGAGTCTTTGAAGTTAAACAGAGACCCTATTTTGATCCATTGATTGTTCATATTGGAGATCGATCTGAAATTATTAATTTAGTTAAAGAGATCCCGTATGATGCAGAAAGATTGATTGAGCGTTTCTGGCCAGGACCTTTAACCCTCGTCCTTTATAAAAAAGAGAATGTCCCTGATATCGTGACTTCCGGGCTTCAAACCATTGCAGTAAGAATGCCCAAACATGAAATGACATTGAAATTGATTAAAGTGGCAGAGACTCCCATTGTTGGCCCAAGTGCAAATCCTTTTGGATATTTAAGTCCAACGAGGGCTCAGGATGTTCGGGAACAGTTAGGGGATCAGATTGACTTTATTCTCGATGGAGGCCCCTGTGAAGTGGGGGTGGAGTCGACCATCCTCTCTTTTGCCGAAGAGAGACCAAAATTATTAAGACCAGGAGGAATTCCACTCGAAGAGATCGAGGCGATTATCGGAAAAGTAAGGCTCGAGGTCAGTAACCATAAAAAACCCACTGCTCCTGGAATGCTTCCGAGGCATTATGCTCCACGAACACCAATTTTACTCAATTGGAAAGAAGAGATGAAGGAGAATCTAAGAGATAAAAGGATAGGACTTCTTGCCTTCAAGGAACCAAACTCGCTTATCCCCTTTTCTCATATTGAAATCCTTTCTAAGAAGGGAGATCTAAGAGAAGCGGCAGCAAACCTCTTTTCAGCCATAAGGCGTCTCGATAATTTAGGTCTGGATCTCATTTTCGCAGAGCCCATTCCAGAGGTGGGTCTTGGACGGGCCATCATGGACCGTCTCCGCAGGGCCAGCCATAAAGGAGACATAAATTAATGAAAAAATCTATTTTCCTTCCTCTCCTTCTCTTTTTATTTTTTACTATCCCCTTTTCACTTTCCATTGGATTACCTGCTGAGGATGTGCAATTGGTGGTGGATGAACAATATTTTCAGCTGGCCAAGAAGATGATTCAAGAGGCAAAGTCTTCTATTCTTATTATGATGTTTGAAATGGGATATTATGAAAAACATCCCAATACCCCTTCCAATATCCTTATTCATGAGCTCATCCATGCAAAAAAAAGAGGAGTTCGAGTAGAAGTGATATTAGAGATTGGAGAGGGGAAGGATAGAACAACGGGAAGAAATCAGCAGGCTGGAAAGATCTTATCCGAGGGTGGTGTTCAGGTGATTTTCGACTCCATTTTAAAAACGACCCACGCAAAGGGAATGGTCGTGGATGGAGAACTGGCTCTTATAGGAAGCACCAATTGGACTTATTATGCACTGACTAACAATCATGAAGTTTCGGTTTTAATCCGATCCAAGGAGTTGGCTAAGGCATTCACAGATTACTTCAACCAGGTTAAGGCAAAAGGCAGTCCATTTCAAAAAAAGAATGATTGAATTAATGGTTTGGACCCAATATCCCAGTATTCCATTATTCCAGACTTCTGAAGATCCTTATGCTTGTTGACTCCCATGCCCATCTTGACATGCCCGAGTTTAAAAAAGATCTCGAGGAGGTCATTCAGAGAGCTAAAGACTCAGGGGTCCAATATATATTTACCGTAGGAACGGAGAAAGAGGATTGGGACCAAACTCTTAAAATTTCGCATAGATATTCTTTTTTATATGCCATTTTAGGGATTCATCCTCACTATGCTATGAAGGTTGATCTCGAAACCTATTCAATCCTGAGAACTCTCTGTAAGGATGAGAAGGTTAGAGCGGTGGGTGAAATCGGATTGGATTTTTTTAGAAATCTCTCTCCCAAAGAGGTTCAACTCAAAAGATTTAGAGAGCAGATTGGATTGGCAAAGGAGTTAGGACTGCCCATTGTGGTTCACGATCGAGAGGCCCATCAGGAGACCCTGGAAATTCTTAAAAGCGAAAGGGCAAAGGAGTGTGGAGGGATTATCCACTGTTTTTCAGGAGACTATGAGATGGCAAAAGCCTGTATCGATATGGGTTTTTATATCTCTATCCCGGGCAGTATCACCTTTAGAAATGCAGGGGGATTGAGGGAGGTCGTAGAGAAGATTCCCTTGGATGTGCTCCTTGTGGAGACGGATGCCCCTTTTTTGGCCCCTGAGCCCTTTCGGGGGAAGAGAAATGAGCCCGCCTTCGTTCAATTTACGGCACAAAAGGTTTCAGAGGTAAAAAAGATTCCCTTTGAAAAAGTGGCAGAGGCAACTTCTGAGAATGCCTTAAGAGTTTTTAAAATAAAACCAAGCTAAAGATTGTATAAGGAAGAAATTGATGAAACCCGCAATCATCGTGGTCGATATGTTAAAAGATAATTTTAGGGAGAGCCCTCGAAACCCATTCTTTGAAGAAGGCAAGGCTATTATCCCTAATCTTCAAAAACTTCTCAAAAAGGGTCGTGAGAGGGGAGTTCCTATCATCTTTGCCTGTGATAGCTTCCTTAAAGAAGATTTTATCTTCAAAGGACGGATGAAGCCCCATTCCCTGAGAGGGACAGAAGGAGCAGAGGTCATTGATGAGCTGAAACCCGAACCTGCAGATTTTATTTTATACAAAAAACGTTTCAGCGCCTTTTTTAAAACGGATTTGGATCAAACTCTAAGAACCCTTGGAGTAGATACCCTTTTGGTCACGGGGATGACCACAGAGGTTTGCGTTTTGATGACCGCCATGGATGCTCTATGCCATGATTTTTCGGTCATCCTTTTAGAGGATTGTTGTGCAAGCCGAAGCAGAGAGCTTCATCAATCCTGTCTCAATCTCTATCGAGATTTTGCCCTCTATCCATTATTGAGGATTCTCACTCTTGAAGA
>JBBIMX010000069.1:0-12760 GCA_037444165.1 Deltaproteobacteria bacterium
ATAAAAAAAGACCTCTCCTCATGAACTCCTCCTTTAGAATCATTTTAAATTAATTATGACGCAATCAGGAATGAAAGGCAAATCTATTCTACTCCGTAATCCTTAATCAGAGGGGGTGAATGAGGGATGGACTACTCCACTATTTCAACCTTGATGAGATTGGTGGTTCCAGGAATGCTGATCGGGACTCCAGCAATGATCACGATCTTATCCCCCGGAGAGATCCAGCCCAACTCCTTTGGGATCTCCTTTGCCCTCTCCAACATATCATCTGTATCCTTCCAGTCGGAGACAAGCATCGGATAAACTCCCCAGCAGAGAGCAAGCCTTCTTACTGTGGAGGAGTGACGACTCAGGGCCAGAATGGGTTGAAGGGGTCTTAACCTTGAGACCCACCGGGCTGTACTCCCGGACTCTGTAGGGGTAACGATGACCTTCGCCCCGGCATCCCTGGCTAAAACAGAGGCGGCCTGAGTGATGGCTTGAGCCAGGCTGATTCTTCCTTCGATCTTTGTCCTCAAAAAAAGGTCATGAGGAAATTCCTCCTCAGCCGCCCTTGCAATCTTGGCCATCATTTCCACGGTCTCGACAGGAAACCTTCCGCTGGCCGTCTCTTCAGAGAGCATCACCGCATCCGTTCCATCATAGATGGCATTCACCACGTCTGTCACCTCGGCTCGAGTGGGTTGGAGATGTTCCACCATGGATCGAAGCATCTGGGTGGCGGTGATGACGGGTTTCCCAAGGACATTGGCCTTTTTGATAATTCTCTTTTGGACATTGGGAACCTTCTCAAGGGGAGTCTCTACACCGAGATCTCCTCTTGCTACCATCACCCCATCCGAGGCCTCCAGAATTGGATCGAGATTTTCCAGGGCCTCTCTCCGCTCGATCTTGGCAATCACGGGAATCTCTACCGACTCCTTCCTTAAAAAATCTTTCACCCTTTCAATGTCCGAGGGATCCTTCACATAAGAGAGACTGACGAGATCCACTCCGTGCTGAATTCCAAAACGAAGATCTTCTTGATCCTTTTCGGTAAAGGTCGAAATCTTCAATGTTCCTGTCGGGACGTTTACTCCTTTATGGGAGGTTAAGATCCCTCCCACCTGAACCTGACACTGAATCTCTACCCCGTTGGAATGAAGAACCTCGAGTTCGATCGTTCCATCTGCAAGAAGGATCTTATCTCCGGCCTTCACCTCCCGAGGAAGGGATGGGTAGTTGATGGAGATGACCCTCTCTCCCATTTTCTCTTTTCGATTGGTTAGGGTTATTCTTTCCCCCCGCTTCAGATCTAATCCCCCTTCTTTCACCTTTCCCACTCGAATCTTTGGACCCGAGAGATCCTGAAGGATGGCCACCGGTTTTCCTAATCGCTCAGAAATCTCACGAATCCTACGGATCTTTCTTTCATGCTCTTCATAGCTTCCATGAGAAAAATTGAGCCGAGCCACATCCATCCCCGCCCTGACCATCTGCTCTAATACCTCGGGGGATTCACTCGCCGGGCCAATCGTACAGATAATTTTTGTCTTCTGAATTCTCATTTCCGGTTTGGTTCAATTGGGCTTAATAGGGATGAGAAAAGAAAGAGTCGAAGAGCTCCGTGAGCATTTGATTGACCACTTCTTCTACCTTTGCCGGGGTTAATCGAGCCAGGGTCATTTCTTTCTCCACCTCTACGTTCCTTGAAAACACCTTTTCTTCCTTTTTTACCCCCAAATGGATCACGAAATGGAGGGAGGTCCTTAAATTCGTTCTGAAGGGAGCAGCCTTTCCTTCTACCCAGAATCTTCTGATTTCAATATAAAGAATAGAATCGGTCTTGATCTCTTTCAGAGAATCAGCTCTTCCATCCCAACTCGGAAGAGGAACCACCTTCACTCCAGACTCTGAGAGGGTCTTTTGGAGGGAGTCTGAAATGGCCCTCTCCAGAGGAAAAGGCTCGCTCTTAAAATAGCTGGTGACCTCTCGGATCGAGCTATGAGTTCCAATATAATGTTTCTCCGGTCGTAAGTCACGAAAAGGCGCGATCCCGAGGGTAGGACCAATCTTTTCCTTTAGAGAAGGAAGTTCCCTCATGGGCTGATACTGAATCAAGATGGAATAGGTCCCTAATTTCCCGCAACTTAGGACAAATAGGGATAAAAGGATGATTCCAAAGCGAAGAAAAACATTCATAGTGAAGCCCTCCTTCTAATAAACCTTTGCTTCAATTTAGCAGTTCCTTAAAAGAATGTCAAAAGATCGATAGACAATTTTTATAAAATATTGTAAAAAATGAAAGGAACGATTTATTTTTGTGATGGATCTGACCAGCAGGAACCCAGTGTTTATATCTCCCAATTTAAAGAAAAAACGTTCGGAAATACCCCTGTCAGGCTTAAATTTATTTCCACCCTTCAGTGAAGGGTTACCGACTTTAGGTTTCATTTAAATCTCCAGAGGAGGCGAAATAGATGGGATTTCCTCAACACCGATTGAGAAGATTTAGAAAGAATGAATTATTTCGTGAACTCATTCGAGAGACCCACCTCAGGCCTGATGATTTCATTCTTCCCCTTTTTGTTCGGCCCGGGAAAGGGGTAAAAAAAGCCATTCCCTCCATGCCCGGCCATTTTCAACTCTCCATCGATCACCTCCTCAAGGAAGTGAAGGAGGCGAAAGCTTTGGGAATTCTCGGAGTCATCCTTTTTGGAATTCCGGAGAAGAAGGACGAAAAGGGCTCTGAGGCCTATGCCAAAGACGGGATCATTCAAAGGGCAATTCGTGAGATAAAGGGAAAAGTGGACAGAATTCTCGTCATCACGGATGTCTGTCTCTGTGAATATACCAGCCATGGACATTGTGGTTTAGTAAAGAACGGAAAGATTCTCAATGACGAAACCCTTGAGCTTCTTGCCCAGATGGCCCTTTCCCATGCCGAGGCCGGGGCCGATATCGTCGCCCCCTCCGATATGATGGACGGAAGGGTGGGAGCCATTCGAAAGGCCCTCGATGAAAATCATTTTGAGGAGATTCCTATCCTTTCCTATGCGGCAAAATATGCCTCGAATTTCTATGGGCCTTTTAGAATCGCTGCAGAATCCAAACCTCAATTTGGAGATCGAAAATCCTATCAGATGGACCCTGCCAATGGGGATGAGGCATTGAGGGAGGTTCGCCTCGATATTGAAGAAGGGGCTGATATGGTCATGGTCAAACCTGCTCTTCCCTATCTCGATATCCTCTATCGGGTTAAGAAGACCTTTAACATTCCCGTAGCGGCATATCATGTCAGCGGAGAGTTTGCCCTTGTTAAAGCAGCCTCTAAATTAGGTTGGGTGGACGGAGAAGGGGTCATGATGGAATCCCTGATGGCTATTAAAAGGGCAGGGGCTGACCTTATCCTTACCTATTTTGCAAAAGAAGCCGCTCAAAAGCTCGCAAGGGGCAAGTCCTAAATCGCAAAGGGTGAATGGAATGCCTGAAAAACCAACCCGCAACCATCGGGGACTGCCTGATGCCCATTACCAAACCTCCTCCCCGCTCGCCTCTCACGAGTTACGAATGGTCGCATGGGAATTGACTCGAAGATGTAATTTGGCCTGCCTTCATTGTCGCGCCTCTTCCGCCTATGAGCCCTATCCCGGAGAACTCACTACGGAGGAGTGTATCCGGGTAATGGATGAAATTGCAGCCCTTGGTAGCCCTGTCATAATTTTGACCGGAGGAGAACCCCTTCTCAGGGAGGATATCTTTGAGCTGACCCGTTATGGAGCGAAAAAAGGGTTCCGAATGGTCATGGCCACCAATGGTACCCTTATGACAGAAGAGAATACCAATGAGATGAAGATTTCAGGGATCCAGCGAATCAGCGTCAGTCTCGACGGTCCTGACAAAGAGACCCATGACTCCTTTCGCAAAGTGAAAGGTGCTTTTGAAGGAGCTCTTCGAGGCATTGAGATCGCCAAAAGGGTGGGGCTTCCTTTTCAGATTAATACGACTGTTACCAAGATGAATCTCCATCTTCTCGAAGACATGCTCCGGCTGGCTGTGGCTCTTGGGGCCGTGGCCCATCATATCTTTCTTCTCGTTCCGACCGGCAGAGGAAAAGAGCTTCGAGACCAAGAGATTTCCGCTTTGGATTATGAAAAAACCCTTCATTGGTTTTATGAGCAGGTAGATCGAGTCCCTTTGCAATTGAAAGCCACGTGTGCCCCCCATTACTATCGGATCCTTCGACAAAGAATAAAAAAAGAGAAAAAGAAGCCTCCCCTGCAACGGGAGCCCCTTGATGCAATGACCAGGGGGTGTCTGGGAGGAATCTCCTTCTGTTTCATCTCCCATCTGGGAGTGGTTCAACCCTGTGGCTATCTGGAGCTGGACTGTGGCCACGTGAGGGAGAAGTCTTTTCAACAGATCTGGAACACTTCTGAAATCTTCCAAACCCTGAGAAACGTGAATGGTTACCATGGAAAGTGTGGCCGATGTGAATATCGGAAGGTCTGTGGAGGCTGTCGGGCCCGTGCTTATGAACGGACCGGCGACTATATGGGAGAGGAGCCCTACTGTATCTATGAGCCGACTTAAAGAGTTCTTTCGTTTTCGAATCAGCCTCACGATGAAATTCTTAGTGGCCATGATCCTGCTTGTCTTCATCACCTCTGCCGCTTTCTCCTATTATTTTATCGGTAGAGAAATTGCCCTCGTTCGAAAGCAATTGGAAAACTATGGGAGCTTTCTGACAAATTCCCTTCTCCTTCACCCCTCCCTGGAGTCTCTCTTAAAAAACGAGACCGAATCCCCTATTACCTCCCTGAAGGAAATCGCTGAAAGGATGGTCAAAGAAGAAGAGGTGGTTTTCTTCACCGTGATCAACTCCCATGGAGATCGTCTGGTCCATGCCTCCAAAACGAGTCTCCATCCAGAAGATCCCTCGATCTATACCTTTACGAAGCCCTTAAAAAACTCGAAGGGGGAGGTGTTGGGAAAGATTCAAATCGGACTCTCCCTCAAAAAGTTGGATGATCATCTCTCCGAGTTAAAATGGGATATGCTCTTTGTCACTCTTGGGGTGATCGGGGTTGGATTTCTTCTTACCCTCATCGCGGCTCGAATTCTCATTAAACCCATAGAGAAACTGGTCTCGGCGACAGAGAGGGTTGCCAAAGGAGAACTGGTCCAGACCGTCGATATCCGCTCAAGAGATGAGATTGGAGATCTCGCTAAATCCTTCAATGCGATGACCCTCCAGCTCAAAGAGTCGAGAGACCACCTCGAAAGGAAGGTGAAAGAGCGAACCCGTCAGTTAGCTGAAAACCTGGAAGAACTCCGCCAGGCCAGAAGGACCACCCTGAAAATGCTCGAAGATCTTCAGTCGGCCAAAAAGGAATTGGAAAAAGCGAATCTTGAGTTAAAAGAGATGGATGAGACCCGAATGAAATTTATCGGAATCGCCTCTCATGAATTGAAGACTCCTCTTACCGCCATCAAAGCCAATATCGATTTTATCCTTTCCGAAAAGGAGGGAAAACTCCCAGCGTATCTGAAACCCTATCTTCAAACGATTCAGAGAAATACGAATCGAATCCAGAAGACCATGGACCTGATGCTGGATCTCTCACGGATTCGATCAGGTTCCCTTCCCCTTCACCCGGAGCCCATTCTTCTCTCCGAGGTGATTGGTGGATATGTCAATGAAGTCAAACCGGTGGACAAAAGGATCTCCGTGGAAGTGGATATCCCCCCCGAGCTTTTTGTCTTTGCTGATCGAAACAGACTCCATGACATTTTTATTAATCTCCTCTCCAATGCCTTTAAATTTACCCCAGACGGAGGGCAGGTCTTTATTCAGGCCTCCCAGAAAGAGGACTACATTCTCCATGAGATTCGAGATACCGGGATTGGGATTCCGGAAGACAAGTTCCAAAAGATCTTTGAAGAATTCTATCAGGTGGAGAGTGGAAAACATGGAGGAACAGGCTTAGGCCTTGCCATCACCAAACGAATCGTGGAGGAACACGGAGGGAGGATCTGGGTCGAATCCTCTCTCGGAAAGGGCTCGACCTTCTATTTCACCCTCCCCGTTTTTAAAGGAAGAGAAGGGAGGCTCCATGTCTAAAACGTTTAAAGGAAAGGTCCTCATTGTCGACGATGCCCCTGATACCATCGAGATCATTGCAAAACTTCTCCAATTCGAAGGATATCAGGTGCTGACCGCCTCTAACGGAGAGGAGGGAGTCCAGTGTGTGATCAAGGAAAGACCGGATGTGGTTCTCATGGATATCAATCTTCCGGGAATGGATGGGAATCAGACCCTTAGAGAGATTAAAAAGATCAACCCTATTCAATCGGTCATCATGCTTACGGCTTATGCGACTGTGGACAATGCGATCGAAGCCCTGAAACTCGGGGCTACGGATTTTATTAAAAAGCCTTTTGAGAATGACCATCTCATCCACATCGTGAACCAGGCCCTGGAAAAATACCATACCCTTTTAGAAAAAGAGAGGCTGGAAGAGGAAGTGAGAAGGCTCTCCATTACCGATGAACTCACCGGTCTATACAACCACCGTCATTTCTTTAAAACCCTTGAGACCGAACTGGTTCGAATGAAGCGTCAGGGAACCTCCCTTTCCCTGCTCATGTTCGACATTGATAATTTTAAACAGTATAATGACCTTTATGGGCATCTCGAAGGAGACCGGGTTCTCAAAAAAATAGGGATGATTGTGAAACACTGCATTCGAAGCAATGTGGATTCAGGTTACCGATACGGAGGAGATGAATTTGCGGTTCTCCTCATTGGAGCAACCCGGGAACAGGCCTTAAATATTGCCGAGCGCATTCGGTCCACCATTGAAGAGGCGGGTTTTGAAAAGATTACGGTCAGCATAGGGCTTGCAGAATTCCATGACGAATATGATCTGGAAGGTTTTGTCAAAACCGCAGATCATGCCATGTATATGGCAAAAAATTCGGGTGGGAATCGAATCTATACCCATCCATAAGGCCTCCTATGACTCGTCGAGCCAAACTCTTTCTGATCGACGGTTCCTCCTATCTCTTTCGGGCTTTCTACGCCCTTCCCCACCTCTCAAACTCAAAAGGAATCCCCACCAATGCAATCTATGGATTCACCCAGATGCTCCTCAAAGTCCTCAAAGAGCATCATCCCAGTTATCTCGCTATTGTATTTGATTCGAAGGCCCCCACCTTTCGAAGTGAAATCTATGAAGCCTACAAGGCAAACCGGCCCCCCATGCCAGAGGCCTTGGCCTCCCAGATCCCCTACATCAAAAAGATTATCGAAGGATATCGAATCCCTATTCTCGAAAAGGAGGGTTATGAGGCAGACGATCTTATTGCCATCGTGGCTAAAAAGGCCTCTTCAGAGATGGAGGTCGTCATCATTACAGGGGACAAAGATATCCTTCAACTGGTGAACGATCGAATCACAGTTTATGATACGATGAAGGAGAAAAGGTTTGGGGTCGAGGAGGTCAAAGAGCGATTTGGAGTGGAACCTGAAAAGGTGATCGAAGTGATGGGGCTGGCCGGAGACCCGATCGACAATATCCCGGGGGTTCCCGGAATTGGTGAGAAGACGGCCATCGAATTGATCAAAAAGTTTGGATCCATCGAGAATCTCCTCAACCACCTCGAGGAGATCCCTCAGAAAAAATTAAGAGAAAAGTTAGAACAGTATGGAGAGCAGGCAAGGCTCAGCCGTAAATTAGCGGAGCTCCCCACCGATCTCCCCCTTTCCTTCCGGATAGAGGATTTTATGATCTCCTCTCCTGATCTTCGAACTTTAAGAGCACTCTTTAAGGAGTTAGAATTCACCAAACTCTTAAAGGAACTCCCTGTGGAAGAATCCCCTCAGGATCAAAAAAGGGATTATCGTCTGATTTTAAAAGAAGAGGAGTTTCTTTCTCTTCTTCAGGACTTAAGGAAAGCCTCATGGATGGCCATCGATCTTGAAACGACTTCCCCTTATCCAATGTGGGCCCATCTCGTAGGAATCAGTCTCTCCTATCATCCTCATCAGGCCTTCTATATCCCTGTTGGGCATCAGGTTGCATCCCCTCTTTCCCAGCTTCCTCTCTCTCGAGTGCTCGAGGGATTAAAACCGATCCTCGAAGATCCTTCAATTCAAAAGGTGGGCCAGAATATCAAATATGAATGGATCGTCTTGAAGCGTTACGGGGTCGAGCTCCAGGGGATTCTCTGTGACACGATGATTGCCTCCTATTTACTCAATCCAACTAAACATCATCACAACCTGAGCGAGCTGGCCCGAGAATATCTGGATCGGGAGCTGATCGAGTATCAAGAGGTCGTTGGCTCCAAAGGGATGACCTTTGATCGAGTTGAACTGGAAAAGGCAAAGGATTACGGAGGGCAGGATGCCGATGTTACCCTTCAGCTCTCCCATCGTCTCCTGCCCAAATTGGAGGAGGAAGGCCTTCTTAGGCTCTTTGAAGAGGTGGAGAGACCTCTTGCGATCGTGCTGGCGAAGATGGAGATGAATGGAGTAAAGATAGATACGGAGTTTCTCAGAGAATTCTCGAAGGAAATCGAGATTCAACTTCAGCAAAAGATCGAGAGAATCTATGGGCTCGCTGGAGAGGTCTTTAATATCAATTCTTCTCAACAACTGGGAAAGATTCTATTTGAGAAGTTAAAACTTCCTGTCATCAAAAAGACGAAGACAGGCTTCTCGACCGATGTAGAGGTGTTGGAAAAACTCTCCCTCCAACACGAACTCCCTCTTGAAATCCTGGGTTATCGAAACCTGACCAAACTCAAATCGACTTATGTGGACGCCCTCCCGAAACTGGTCCATCCTGAGACAGGACGGGTTCATACCTCTTATAACCAGACGGTCACCGCTACGGGCCGTCTCTCTTCCAGTGATCCCAATCTTCAGAATATCCCTATCCGGACAGAGGAAGGAAATCGCATCCGCCAAGCCTTTATCCCGGAGAAGGGATGGTGGATGGTCTCGGCCGACTATTCCCAAATAGAACTTCGTATCCTCGCCCATCTCTCTCAGGATGAAACATTGATCGAGGCCTTTAGGAGGGACGAGGATATTCACAGCCGCACTGCGTCAGAGATCTTCGGGGTTCCTATGGAAAAGGTGACCCCCCTTATGAGACGACAGGCCAAGGTCATCAACTTCGGGATCATCTATGGAATGAGTGCCTACGGTCTTTCCCAGCAGCTTGGGACAGAACCCAAAATCGCCCAGGCTTATATCGATGAATATTTTAAAAGGTATCCAGGTGTCCAGGCCTACATTGAGAAGAGTCTGGAAGAAGCCAGGGTAAAAGGTTACGTGACGACGTTACTTCAGCGGAGACGCTATCTTTCAGAAATCAACTCTCCGACTGCCAGCATCCGGCAGGCCTCGGAAAGAATAGCGATCAATACCCCCCTCCAGGGAACCGCTGCCGATATCATCAAAGTGGCCATGATCCGAATTCAGGACCGCTTAGAAAAACTTCGTCTTAAGACGAAAATGATCATGCAGGTTCATGACGAATTGGTTTTCGAAGTTCCGGAGGAGGAGATGGAGAGGGTTTCCCCAATGATCCGTCAAGAGATGGAATCCGTGATGGAGCTCTCTATTCCCCTTCGAGTCTCCCTTAGCTCTGGAAAGAATTGGGCAGAAGCCCATTGATGGGACTATCCCCCCCGGCTCCATTTCTCTTTCAGGAGATGGAGTGGAAACTGGGGAAGATAAGGAACAAAGGCTAAGCTGACCTCTCCTTCTTTTAAGATTTTCGTTAAGAGCTCTTCGATCTCCTTTAAAGGAGCCAGATGATAGTCTACCGACTCATTCGACTTCCAATCCAGAATCCAAATCTTCATCATGACCTGAGAGGGATCACCCACTTCCTTGACAGCCTTTCGGGTGACCTCGGTCATCAGTTCCATCGCCTCCTTTAACCCTATCTTCCGGCCTTTCATGGCCTGACGATGATAGGCCATTATGGCATAGTAATCAAAGCCATTCTCGATAGCCGAAGGCAAGGTCTGAGAGAACCAGGAGAGGCCACTATTGGGGTTAAGAACGGCATCCATATAGAGATTGATGGCAAATTGGATTTTCGGATTCACCTCTCTGGCTCCATTCATCCACCTTCGGGCTAAATTCATGAGCCACCGATTCTTCCATTGAGCCCAGATCCAGAAACGCTCCGAATAGCCTTTCACATAGTATCGACCCGATTCCGATTTAAAGGGCTCGATATAGAAAAGGTCAGGATGGGGAAGAAAACCATACTCCTTCATAAAGCGTTTATTGGCCTCCACACTAAAATCTTCATTGTGCCTCAGAATCAGGTCGTCATGAAAGAGAATTCCATCGATGGGATATCGGGCAAGATCTCGGAAAAACCCATCCAGACGCTTTATCACCTCGGGATGAAAGAGATTGAATCCCTTCCCCATCTCCATCCGCTTCGTCTCAAAGTTATAGATTGTGGATCGAAACTCGGCCACTCCATCAACTCCATAAGTGGAGTAGCGAGTCGTTGTCCAGGCAAAAAGCTCCATCCCTTGGCGATGCACTATTTCAGCCATTTTTCCCAGAATATCATCGACGACTTGAGCACTGCCAGTCTGAAAATAGACTCCTTCTCCATACCGGGGGTTCACGAACCTGTAGACCCTATCCCCTCTACTCTGAAACACCTTGAAAATGATCGTGTCTACTCCAAGATTCTTTAACTCCTTCACCCTCCTCTCCAGGTCTTCAAAACTCTTTACCTCGATATAGGAAAGCTGGGCGCAGATCCGTCTTTTGACTTGTCCCTTCTCGGGAAGAGATCCTCTCGATTTCTCTGAAGCCTCTTCTCTCTCTCTCCTCTTTTTTAATTCCTCCTGAGAGATTCGAAGCCCCTCTTGGGCCTCTCGATATCGAGCCCCCTCTGGGTAGTGAGATAAGTAGAATTCAAATTTTTGAATCGCCCCTTCGATGTCCCCCTTTTTCAGAAGGGATTGACCAATCATATAATGACAATAGGGAACGAGTTTGCTTTCTGGAAAGGATTGAATCAATTGATTAAAAGTCTCCATCGCCTCGGAGTACTTCCCCTGGTAAAACTGTTCCATCGCAGACTCGTATAGCTCTGCTGCCAATTTTCCTTTTTCCTGACCGGAGAGAGAAAGGGTGAAAAAGGCTAAAACGATTCCAATGATCCCAGAGGCCATCCCCATTCTAAAGAGGCCTCGCTGTTTCAGCATTTCCCTTCGATTCATCCCGTTCAACCCTGCTCGAATTTTTTTAAGGACGACCCTTAAAGAGTCTTTCGACGGCTTCACGGATATTTTCTATATCGACCAGTTCTGCCCCCTTTATTCCTTTCAGCTTCTGACGGTTCTGTCTCGGCAGAAGGATGCGACGAAATCCTAATCGGACCGCTTCATGAACTCGCACTTCTGCCCGATGGATGCCCCTCACCTCCCCGCTCAGCCCCACTTCCCCAAAGATGACCCAGTCAGGCTCGATGGATTGATTCTTAATACTCGAGAGGATGGAAGCGATGATCCCCAGATCTGCTCCAGGTTCATCGATTCGGATTCCTCCAGCGATATTGAGATAAATGTCCTGATTGGAAAGAGGAATCCCTAATCTCTTCTCCATCACGGCGACCAACAAAGAGACCCGATTAAAATCGACTCCTTGAGCTGTCCTTCGAGGAACCCCATAATGGGTTGGAACGACCAAGGCCTGGATTTCTACGAGAAGGGGACGAGTTCCTTCAATGCTGGCAATGACCGCTGATCCCGAGGCAGCCTGGCCTCTGCCGGAAAGAAAGAGTTCCGAGGGGTTGATCACTTCCTCCATCCCGGTCTCTTTCATCTCAAAGACTCCAATCTCATGGGTAGAGCCAAACCGATTCTTGACCGACCTCAGGATCCGAAAGGAAGAGTGACTCTCCCCTTCCAGATAAAGAACGGTATCCACCATATGCTCCAAGACTTTGGGTCCTGCAATAAAACCTTCTTTTGTAACATGACCTACAAGAAAGACAGGAATAGAGAGATTTTTGGCCAGATAGATCAATCGGTTTGAACTCTCCCTCACCTGGGTGATGGAGCCCGGAGGAGAAGGAAGTTCTGAAGAATAGATGGTTTGAATGGAATCGATGACCACGATGGAGGGCCTGAGAGATTGGATATCCTGTAGGATCTTTTCTAAAGAGGTCTCAGAAACGACGAAAAGTTTCTCTGAAGAGACTCCAAGCCGATCCGCCCTTATCTTGGTCTGCTGGGTAGATTCTTCTCCAGAGATATAAAGGACCGTTTCTCCTGACTCAGCCACCTTGCTCATTGCCTGAAGGAGAAGGGTGGATTTTCCGATCCCGGGGTCTCCACCGATAAGGATCACAGACCCATAAACCATTCCTCCTCCCAAGACTCGATCAAACTCATGAATCCCTGTTTGAAGTCTCCCTCTCTCCTCATGGACAACAGTGGTAATGGGAACGGGGATGGCCCCCGATTCTATTCCGAGAAAGTCTCGCTCTGGTGCCTTTTCTTCGATGATCCTTTCTTCAACGAAGGTGTTCCACTCCTGACATCCAGGACACCGTCCTAACCATTTGGGTGTCTGATATCCACAGGACTGACAAACAAAATGGGTTTTGGCTTTGGTCACAATAAACACTCAAATGAGAGATTGTGGGCATTTTAACAGAAAGGGCAATGGAGGTCAAAAAATTATAACGTCACCCCTCACTCTTATTCTCCACCTCTGAGG
>JBBIMX010000070.1:0-12460 GCA_037444165.1 Deltaproteobacteria bacterium
ACTCTTAATCAGTAGGTTGCAGGTTCGATTCCTGCACGGCTCACCATTTTAGATCCATTTTTTTCTTAGGGCCGGTGGGAGGGAGGCTTGAGTGTCCATCCTATTGGTTTTACGCAAAATTTTCTTGCAGCATCCACCCGATAAGGTGTCCTTTCAACATCCACACTCACTGTGAAACAGTGATCAAATCGCTGAAATTGATATGGAATAGAGGGAAAGACAAGATTAGAAATTCCGTGTGGTAAAAAAACATCGTTGAGTTGAGCGACTACCTGATCCCGATCCACGATTCGAATATTAGCCCGAAAAGGGCTCCCATCATTTCTCAGCTTTGCTCTAAATCGAAACTCTCTTCCAGGAAGAACAGGGTCAGGCAAGAAATCAAGATCCTCTATAAACAGTGGGCCAATCCGGGGTAAATGCATACTCCATCCATGGGGGGTTCTTCGGGCACAAAACTCTTTCGCCATATCAACGGCTCTTCTTGTTCTTTCAATATCGACTTCTATAATGAAACAATACTCATCCCTTGTGAACCGGTATGGAGTTTTAGGGAAGAGAATTGGATTTTCTCCGGGGCGAATGAGGACATCATAGAGTTCGGTGATGACCTCCTCTCTATCCCTGAGGAAAAGATTCACTCTTACCGAATTTCGAGAAAGATTGACCACCACCGCTTGAAAGCTTACCCTCTGACCTTCGCGAACAGGGTCTGGCGACATGATTAATTCCGTGACCTTTAACTCCTGAGGTCGAATGGTTGGAGGAGGTGGCAGGGGCTCTCGGGGAGGAGGAGCCATTTGGACATCCGCAACACAGCCATGAAAAATCAGGATAGAAAAAACCAATAAGATGAAGCCCATTTTTGAGATTGATTCCATCTCTGAATTCTCCTCTGGTTGGATTCTGCTCAAAGACACTCTATTTTTGACATTAAAATATCAGCTTAAATAAAGGATGTCAAATCCTCTTTTCATCCAAACCCTAAAATGAAAAAGCCTGCCTTAAGAAGGCAGGCTCGATATTTTCTGGCGGGAGCGACGGGGCTTGAACCCGCAACCTCCGGCGTGACAGGCCGGCGCTCTAACCAATTGAACTACGCCCCCAATTCATCAACCCAAAACTGGAGATCGTGTTTCAAATCCTCCCGATGGTAGGCGGAACAGGGATTGAACCTGCGACCTCCGGCTTGTAAGGCCGGCGCTCTTCCCACTGAGCTATCCGCCTGAAAATTCTGAAATTATTTTAGATAATTCAACTATAAAAGTCAACCTCCCGATCAAGCAACCTCCACTTCTTTTTCATACAGGAGGATGGGACTTTCATGATTCACCACCACTTCTTCACTGATGATACACTCCCGAATATTCGGTTGAGAAGGAATCTCATACATCACATCGAGCATAATACTTTCCATGATGGCCCGAAGCCCCCGGGCTCCCGATTTCCTTTTTAAGGCTTCTCTCGCAATGGCCATCAGGGCTCCATCCGTAAATCGAAGTTTCACATTTTCTAATTCGAGAAGCTTTTGATATTGTTTGACCAACGCATTTTTCGGTTTTTTAAGAATATCGACCAGAGCTTCGATACTTAGTTCATCGAGAGTGGCAATCACTGGGAGTCGTCCTATAAACTCGGGAATCAATCCAAATTTTAAGAGATCTTCGGGTTGAACTTCTCGGAGGAGTTCTCCCGTATCCCTTTCTTCCTTCGTCTTAATCTCTGCCCCAAAGCCAATGCTTTTCTTTCCAATCCGCTGTTCGATGATCTTTTCCAAGCCGACAAAGGCCCCTCCACAGATAAAGAGGATATTCGTCGTATCGACCTGGATAAATTCCTGCTGGGGATGTTTTCTCCCTCCTTTTGGGGGGACACTTGCAATAGTTCCTTCGATGATTTTTAGGAGGGCCTGTTGAACCCCTTCACCTGAGACATCTCGAGTAATGGAGGGACTGTCGGATTTTCTTGAAATTTTGTCTATTTCATCGATATAAACAATTCCTTTCTGACAGCGTTCAATATCATAATCAGCAGCCTGGAGGAGGCTCAAGATGATATTTTCAACATCCTCTCCTACATATCCTGCTTCAGTCAGGCAGGTGGCGTCCGCAATGGTAAAAGGAACGTCCAGAATCTTAGCCAGGGTCTGGGCCAGAAGTGTTTTTCCAGTCCCCGTGGGTCCGATCAGGAGGATATTCGATTTCTGAAGCTCTACATCCCCTGAATGGATTCGAGAATCGATGCGTTTATAATGGTTATGGACAGCCACGGAAAGGATCTTTTTGGCCTGTTCCTGTCCAATGACATACTCATCCAATTTCGCTTTAATCTCCATGGGCTTAGGGACGGTCAGTTTTCCTGGAACAAATCGCTCTTCCACCTCTTCGGCTATGATCTCGTTACACAACTCAATACATTCGTCACAAATATAGACGGTGGGACCGGCAATGAGTTTTCTCACCTCATCCTGACTCTTTCCGCAGAAGGAACAGTGTAATATCGTCCCGTAATTTCCTCCATCGTTTTTCATCTCCTTCTCCTTTCTGACCCCCTACGAACTCTGAGATCGGACAGGACGTTTCTCTACGACCTCATCGATAATCCCGTATTCCTTCGCCTGCTGGCCAGTCATATAAAAGTCCCGTTCTGTATCCTTTTGAATCTTTTCCAGAGATTGGGAAGTATGTTTCGCAAGGATGGCATTGAGTTCCTCTCTGAGCCGAAGGATCTCTTTGGCTTGAATATCCACATCTGTGGCCTGGCCCTGAAATCCTCCCATCGGTTGATGAATCAGGATTCTCGAATGGGGAAGGGCATAGCGTTTTCCCTTTTCCCCTGCGGCCAGCAGGAGGGCAGCAATGCTGGCGGCCTGTCCCATACAGATCGTAGAGACCCTGGGCCGAATGTATTGCATCGTATCGTAAATGGCCAGTCCTGAGGTGACAATCCCACCAGGAGAATTGATGTAAAGATGAATATCTTTGTCCGGATCCTCTGATTCCAAAAAAAGCATTTGAGCAATCACCAGGTTAGCCACATCGTCATCGATCGCTGTTCCGATGAAGATAATTCTTTCCTTTAAAAGTCGGGAATAGATATCATAGGCTCTTTCACCTCGTCCATCTCTCTCGATTACAATCGGGATTAGGGTCATCTTTCTCTTCCTCATCGATATTGGATTTGTGCCTTCTCGAGTAAAAAATTTAAGGTCTTCTCATTGAGTATCTCTGCCTTCAATTCCGGTTTAAGGTTACGGGTCTCGTATAGTCGCTTTAAGGTCTCCAGGGGTTGACGGGTCCGCTCGGAGATCTCTTTTAATCGTTCCTCGATTTCTTCCTCCTTGACCTCGATCCCCTCTTGGCTCGCAATCTTTTCCAAAATCAAATAGGTCCGAACCAGTTTTTGAGCTAATTCTCGATAATCTTCTTCGAGTTTTTCTTCCGAAAGATTTAGCTCTCTCAGCTCCATTCCCTGTGTGGCCAATCTTAACTTCATATCTGAGACAAGGTCTTTAGCCTGACTTCGGACTAAACTCTCCGGGACTTCGAAAGAATTCGCTTCTAAGAGGCGATCGACGATCTGGTCTTTTAATTGTTTCCTCAAGAGGGCCTCTTTCTCCTGTTCAAGGTCCCCTTTGATTTTCTTTTTAAACTCTTCCAAGGAAGCATAATCTCCAAAATTTTTAGGAAACTCGTCATCCAAAGGAGGGAGGATCTTTTCTTTAATTTCTTTAATTTTAACACGAAAAGAGATGGTTTTCCCTGCCCATTTTTTATATCCATAGTCTTCAGGAAAGGAGACTGGGATCTCTCTCTCTTCTTCCGGTTTCAGCCCGACTAGGGCCTCTTCCAGCTCAGGGATAAATCGTCCCCCTCCTACTTCGATAGTATAATCCTTGGCTTTTCCTTCTTCTAAGGGTTTATCCTCAAGCCAGGTTTCATAATCCAAGAGAACAAAATCTCCTCTCTGAATGGGTCTTGGTTCCGGGATCGTCTTTAAAATGGCATGGAGGCTTTGAAGATGTCTCAATCTCTCCTCCACCTCTTCGTCTTTCACCTCTTCTTTTTTGCCTTCGAGGGTTAATCCTACATAACCTTCTATTTTAATCTCCGGTTTCACTTCCACCGTCATGGTATAATGGAAAGGTTTATCCTTTTCCAACTCTCCCGGATCTATGATTGGAGTGGAGACGGGCTGAAGATGACCCTCTGAAATGGCCTCTAAATAGCTATCCTGAATCAATTTCTGAGTGACCTCTGCCTTTACGTAATCTTTAAAATATCGTTCCAGAATTTCGCGAGGAACTTTTCCTGGTCGAAAACCTTTAATCTTTGCCTTCTTTTTCAGTTCTCCATAAAAGGAATCGATCTCTCGGGAGACCTGTTCCATCGGAATTTCAACACTAATCTTCTTTTTAATCGAACTCAAGTCTTCAATTTGTATCTCCATGAAGCAAAACCCTTTCTCAATGGTTTAGAATTGGTGCCGAGGGCGGGAGTCGAACCCGCACAGTCTTGCGACCACGAGATCCTAAGTCTCGCGCGTATTCCAATTTCGCCACCCCGGCGAAACTATTTTAGATCAAATGAATCAGACAATTAAAAAACAAAATAATTTCAATATATTGGAAAAAATCCTCTCTTTTTTTAATAATTAATTAGCACGTTAGGCCCCAATTTGTCAATTAGAAGTGCCGAAAGAAAGTCTTCCTCGCTGAAAGTTTGAACTCATTTTAAGCCTGATAGAAGCATTTCCGAAACCCTTAAATGCGGTAGCCGGACTTTTTGACTGAGTCGGATCCGCCTCTGGTGGAAGGGTTTCTCGACTTCTGATTGAGGGATTATATTGTGTGTTGATTTAAGGGGAAAAATCCTATACATTATCCTTTATGGAAAGAGTCGCCTTTCTTTTCTGTGTTCATAATCATCAGCCAGTAGGAAATTTTCTTCACGTGATGGAAGAAGCCTTTCAAAAGGCTTACTTCCCTTTCATTAAAACTCTCCAGAAATATCCTTTCATGAAGATTTCGATCCATTATTCGGGAGTCCTCTGGGATTTCTTCAAAGAGTATCATCCAGAGTTTTTAAAAGAGTTGAGGGAATTGGTGGAAAGAGGTCAGCTCGAGATGATGACGGGAGGTTATTACGAGCCCATTCTCGCTGTGATCCCCGATAAAGATAAGATCGGGCAAATCCTTCGGCTTACCCGGACGATAGAGGCAGAGATGGGGGTAAGGCCACGGGGGATGTGGCTTGCGGAGCGGGTTTGGGAACCTCATCTCCCCAAATATCTGAGGAAGGCAGGAGTGGAGTATCTCACTATTGATGACTATCACTTCAAGAAATCTGGCCTGAGGGAGGAGGAACTCCATGGATATTATCTTACCGAAGAGGATGGGGAGGTAGTAAAGGTATTTCCGGGGAGTGAGAGGCTTCGATATATCATTCCTTTTCGCCCACCCGAGGAAACCTTGAGCTATCTTCAGAGACTGAGAGGGACGTCTCAAGCAGCGATCTTTGCCGATGATGGAGAGAAGTTTGGGGTCTGGCCTTATACCTTTCATTCGGTTTATGAAGAAGGTTGGCTTGAACGTTTTTTTCAGATGATTGGAGAAAATTTAGATTGGTTAGAGCCTCTCCCTTTAGGACGCTATCTCCAGCTTCACAAGCCTCTCGGGAGAATCTATCTTCCCTGCTCCTCCTATATGGAGATGGACGAGTGGAGCCTTCCTACCGAGGCCATGATGGGATATGGAAAGGTCCTTCAGAGGCTCAAGGAATGCGAGGAGGGAGAAGAAATCCGAAGATTTTTGAAGGGCGGTTTCTGGAGAAACTTTTTTGCCAAATATCCAGAATCCAACGATCTCCATAAGAGGGTCCTCTCTCTAAGTAAAAAGATAGAGAGAAAGAAGTGTTCGCCCTCCCAAAGAGAGGCCCTCTTAAGCCACCTCTATCGGGCCCAATGCAATGACGCCTACTGGCATGGTGTTTTTGGGGGACTCTACCTTCCTCATCTCCGACATGGGCTCTATGAAAATTTGATTCGGGCAGAAAACCTCTATGATCGGGAGAGGCATAAAAACCAAAACTGGATAGAGATCGAGAGAGGAGATTTGAATGGAGACCAGGAAGAAGAGGTTCTGGTGAAGACCCCCCAGATCGTCTTTCTTTTCCGCCAGGCAGGAGGAAGCCTGACGGAGATGGATTGGCGACCCAAGGCATTTAATATTCTTAATACTCTCACCCGAAGAAAGGAGGGGTACCATCAAAGGGTGCTCGAAGCCAAAGAAGAATCCGGAGGGGGAGAGATAAGGACCATCCATGAGATTTTTGATTCTAAAGAAAAGGATTTAGATCGTTATCTCCACTTCGATGCTTATCGAAAAGCCTCTTTCTTAGATCATTTTATCCCTTTATCCGTGGACTTCGAATCCTTTCGAAAAGGTCAATTGATAGAAGAAGGAGATTTTATTGAATCCCCTTATGAGATTGAAATTAAGAAAAGGGGTAAAAATCGAAGGCTTCTCTTTTCACGGAGGGGGCATCTTTTTCAAAAGGGAGAGAGATATTCCATCGAAGTCAAGAAAGATTTCTTTTTTCGTCAGGGACATCCTACTTTAAAGGCAGAGTATCTAATCTCTTCCCAACAGGAGGCCCGGATCGAGACCATTTTTGGCGTGGAGTTCAATATCAACCTCTTGGCTGGAGAAGCCCCGGATCGATATTATGAGATCCCTGGTCATCACCTGGAGGATCGGAGACTGGCCAGTAGTGGAGAAGTCAGAGGGGTTACAAAAATTTATTTAGTCGATGAATGGACAGGGTTTAAACTCTTTTTAGGGGTGGATCGCTCCTCCACCCTATGGAGATTTCCTATTGAGACCGTGTCTCTTTCTGAAAGCGGATTTGAGAGGGTATTTCAGGGGTCTTGTCTCCTTCTTCTCTGGCCATTAAATTTGAAAGAGAAAGAGGAATTTGATATAGGGATAGAGTTTGGAATTTGTTCTTTGTGAAGGGAGTGTTTGATTGCTCCACCTGCGGAGGAGGAGACGGGCCTTGCCCAGGGGCTCCCTAAAGACCATCTATGAGGAGGGGAAAGGATGGAGAAGAAAGAGAAACCCTTGGAGAAGATGACGGCGAAGGAATTGAGAGAGATGGCTCTGGGATTGCCAGGGATTCAAGGGGTCCACGCGATGAAGAAGGAAGAACTGCTCAGGGCCATTCGGGCTGCCAAAGGACTCCCTGAACCGGAAGAAAAGCCCAGAAAAGAGAAAACGAAGATCACTGCAGCGGAATTGAAAAAGAGGATAAAAGAACTCAGAGCGAAAAGGGAAGAATGGATTCAACAGAGAAATTGGAGGATGGCGGAGATCCTGAAGAAAAGAATTGCTCGCCTTAAGAAAAAAACCCGAAGGGTTGCCTGATCCTTAAAGCAAAGAGGCATAGGGGATGGAGGATAAGGCATAGCGGTTCAATCCATTCGCTTCGCTCTATGCCCTTTATGATTTTTATAAAGTGAAACCGAAGGTTTCCGTGATCATTCCTACCTATAATCGTCTTCCCATGGTCCAGGAAGCGGTGGAGTCCGTCCTGGCTCAAGACTTCGAAGATTTTGAATTGATCGTCGTGGATGATGGCTCCACCGACGGGACAGCAGAGGTCATAAGAAAATATGGGGGGAGGGTCAGACTCATCGAACATGCCCATAATCGAGGGGTAAGCGCGGCCAGAAACACGGGGATCCTTCACTCCCGGGGAAAATATATTGCCTTTCTGGATTCGGATGATCTATGGGTAAAGGGAAAGCTTAGGATTCAGGTCAACTTTTTAGATGAAAATCCTCAATACCTGCTCTGTTATACCGATGAGATCTGGATTCGTAAGGGGAAAAGGGTTAATCCGATGAAGAAGCATTCAAAATATTCGGGCTGGATCTTTGAAAAATGCCTTCCCCTGTGTATCATCAGTCCTTCCTCCGCGATGATGCGAAGGCCCCTCTTCCAAAAAGTGGGACTCTTTGATGAGGCTCTTCCTGTCTGTGAGGATTACGATTTTTGGCTCAGGGTATCGGTTCGATTTCCCATCTTTTTTATCAATAAAAAATTGATCATCAAGAGAGGGGGACACCCGGATCAGCTTTCCCATCGCTCCTGGGGAAATGATCGCTATCGGGTCATCGCCTTAGAAAAACTTCTTTCAGAATATCCTCTGAAAGAGCAGGAGAGGGAGATGGTTCTCTCCGAAATGAAAAAGAAGTGCCAGATTCTTTCTAAAGGGTTTCTCAAGAGAGGAAATGAACTGGAGGGGAGATATTATCAGGAAGTGATGAGGCGATACGGGATAGAGATATGAAATCGGCCCAGAGGATTTCACTCGAAGAGATCGATTTTTCAGACGAGACCTTCTCTGTCAATTTTAGGCCCGAGCTCGAGAGGCTTCGAACCTCCATCGGGAAGATTGGATTGATCCAACCTGTTCTGTTGAGGAGGAAACCAGGAGGATACCAGATTGTTTGCGGGTTTAGAAGGTTGTGGGTGTTAAGGGAATTCGGTTGGCCGGATGTTTCTGCCATCGTCCTGGGAGAGGAAAAGGAGGACCTCCAATTATTTGAGATTTCTATTGAAGAGAATCTGACCACCCGGGGATTTAATCCTGTGGAGAAGGCGATTGTCATTGACAAATTCATCCATCAGTTTAAGATAGAGCCCTCCAAGGTGATTCACACCTATCTTCCCCTTCTCTCCTTAGAACCCAATGAGAAGATATTGGGGACCTATCTTTCCCTGGCCCAGATGGAGGAAGAGGTGAAGGAATATGTATTAAAAGAGGAGGTGTCCCGAACCAATGTCCGAAAACTTTCTACCTTTTCCAAGGAGGATCGAAAGATTCTTATCCCCTTTCTTTCTTCTCTCAAGCTGGGGGAGAGTCGTTTAAGAGAACTCCTGAATCTCCTTGATGAGATTTCCCGCCGAGACCGAATCCGTGTCAGAGAGATTATTCGCCATCCAGAAATCCAGGGGATTCTTTCTCGAAGGGAACTGACTCCTTCTCAAAAGACAGAGCGGGTTAAGAAGGTCTTTCTTGAGCTTCGATATCCACGGCTCATAGGGCTTGAGAGAACGTTTGAGAAGAGACGAAAGGAGTTAAATCTTCCCTCCAACATCACTCTTTCCCATTCCCCTCATTTTGAGGAAAAGGAGTGGAGAATCGAATTCAGGTTTGCCACCTTAGAACAGTATCGCCGGGCCCTCTCTTTTCTCTCTCAACTGGCAGAGGAGAAAAAGTTTGAGGAGCTGATCAAAGAGGATTCGAACGGAGATCTTGGGAAGTGATTCCTTTTCAAATTGAGCGAATCTATATCGATGAGAAGGCGGAGAAGGATTGGTTGACCCAAAAAATTCTTCAAGGTCTTTCTCATCTTCCGGTGGAGAGGGTTCGAGGAAAGAAGGAATTGATAAAAAAATTCCTCTCTTCCCCTGACCCCCTGACCGTAGGAAAGAGGCATCTGTTGATTACCCATGATTATGGAAGAAGGCTGAAACCTTGTCCGGGAACTTCCAATCACCTCTGTTGTGGGTATTATATCATTAATCCCATGACCAATTGTCCAATGGACTGCTCCTATTGTATCCTCCAGGAATACCTGAACAATCCCTTTTTAACCCTTTACACCAATCTGGATGATCTCCTTCAAGAGATCGACCTTTTTTTATCGAATCAAGAAGAGAATTTTTTACGCCTCGGAACAGGAGAACTTTCCGATAGCTTGGCCCTCGAATCCATCTTTCCCATCTCCCAGATCCTTATCCCTTTTTTTGCAGAAAGGGGGAAGGGGATTCTTGAACTCAAGACAAAATCTTCCAATGTGGATTGTCTTCTTCATTTAAATCACCGAGAAAGGACAGTGGTATCCTGGTCTCTTAATCCTTCCCGAGTCATCGAAGAGGAAGAGAGGGGAACCGCTTCTTTAAAAGAGAGATTAGAGGCAGCTCGAAAATGTCAGGAGAGAGGCTACCCGTTGGGGTTTCATTTCGATCCCATCATTTTTGATCATGGATGGGAGAGGGAGTATGAAGAAACGATAAGGGCTCTTTTTAAAACGATTGATCCAAAAAGGGTGGTCTGGATCAGCCTTGGAGGGTTTCGATATCCACCTAAATTGAAAGGAATTGTGGAGGAACGTTTTCGAGATACTCGAATCTTTTTAGGGGAATTATTTCCAGGAAAAGACTTCAAATTTCGTTATCTGAAAGAGATTCGAGTGGAGATCTACCAGAAGATGCTTGGATGGCTCCAGGCGGTTGACCCTGATCTTTTTGTCTATCTATGTATGGAGAGCCAGGAGGTATGGGAGAGGGTTTTTGGGTGGGCCCCAGAGGATAGGAGAGATTTGAACCGAATATTTGAAAGACGACTCAAGGCTTTTATTAGTAAATCCTAAGCAGGAGGTGAAACGATGAGGCTCAAAGGAAAGGTGACGATGATTACAGGTTCGACTCGGGGGTTGGGTAAAGAGTTTGCCATCGGCTTTGCCAAAGAAGGATCGGATATGGTGATACATGGAAGAAATATAGAGAAGGCAAAGGCTGTGGCTAAAGAGATTGAGGAATTGGGGGTAAGAGCGAGGGCTGTGTCTGGAGATGTGTCCCTCTCTCGGGATGTAGAGCAAATGGTGGAAGAAGCGATTCAATCTTTTGGAAGGGTCGATATCCTGATCAACAATGCAGGAGTCAATCCTTTTATTCTTGAGGCGGAAAAGATTGGAGAGGAAGGATGGGATCAAGTGCTGGATGTGAATCTCAAAGGTGTCTTCCTTTGCTGTCAGGTTGTCGGGAAGAGGATGATTGCGCAGGGGGGAGGAAGGATTATCAATATCTCATCGGCTGCAGGGATACTCGGGGAGCAAGGTTTTCTGCCCTATTGTGTCAGTAAGGCAGGAGTGATCATGCTTACTCGGGTCCTCGCTTACGAATGGAGCCGTTATCATATCTTAGTCAATGCCATTGCTCCTGGAATTGTGGCAGGAGGAATGAATACGCCTATTCTCAAGAATGAGGCCCTGGTTTCTGGATTAACAAGACAGATTCCTCTAAAGAGGTTGGCTAAGCCCGAAGAGATTGTCAAGATCGCTTTATTTTTAGCTTCAGAGGATTCGAGTTACCTGAATGGGACAACCATCCTCGCTGATGGAGGAATGACCGGTTATCACCCAATAGGATTCATCGATTTAATCTCAGAGATGATGAAGAAAAGAGGGTAACCCCTCCCTGAAGATGTGAAAGTCCTTTTTTTTCGGCTGAAACTGACCCACTCTGGATCAATAATCTTTCCCTACAATGAAGAGGATCAAGATTAAAAGTATAACCCTATCCTCTTCTCAATCCAAAAGGAACCACCATTATTATTTTTGGTACCATTTTAATTATTACCTACAACCAGCGATGATACATTCAGTCCAGAAGAGGTGGCCCTGGTTACAAGCAGCTGGTGGAGGTGGAGAGGGCCTTTAGGACTGACTCTGAAGACTACTTTAGAGCTTCGTCCCCTTTATCATCGAAAAGATGAGCGGATTCGGGCTCATTTGCTTCTCTGTTTCTTTGCCTTGCTTTTGGTCCGTATCTTAGAGAGACAAACGGGCCAGAGTTGGGATCATCTGCGCTCTGTTTTGGAGCGGATCCATCTCGGAGAATTTACCCCCTAACTAACCCATCAATATTATTAGACTATCTAAAATTAGTTTGACTACTACTGTCGAACTTGAGCTATAATTACCCTGAGAAAATATAATATTTTGGTTCGGTTTAACTATTCTTGGAATTTTCCTATGTCTTCAGCTTTAATCGAAAGTATCTTCTTCCGATTCAATCTCCTTTTTGACTTTTTTACAAGTCTCCGAAATTTTCGAGGCACACTTTGTTCAAAAGCTTTTTTTGCATCAGACAATATGTCTCTTTGAAGGGGTGAAGAAAGATCCGCTGCCTGAACTACATTTTTAAACCTTTCTATCATAGATGTTGAAATCTGTAAAACTCCTGATGGTGGATCATAAAGTTCAAATACCATCTTCCAATAAATACTTGTAAGCTCAATGGCTTTAAAGAATTTTTCCATATAGCCTGTAAAATATCTCTTAAATCTTTCCGATTCAAAACCTTCTGTTTTCAGCTCATCATAAGCAGTTTTATAAGGACCAATCCATTTAATTCCCCTGAGTATAACCAAAAGACCATCAATCCAATCTTCTATCTCATCTTCTTCTGGATAGACACCATGGGATTCAACGAATGCCCTCTGAATATAGTACCTGAACCAATCCGGTGCATTGCGAGTGCTTTGTGGATTTAGATCCACCCATAAATGGAATGATTTTTCCATAAAATCTTCCTCTGGATAAAGCTCATGAAACAGGGCAACATCCTGATAGATTTCGCATTCGCGATGAATCCTTCTATTTTCTCCTC
>JBBIMX010000071.1:0-12303 GCA_037444165.1 Deltaproteobacteria bacterium
ATGAAACAGGTTGATATTGCGGCAGAGCGGCTGAAACTTGATCCAGGGGTATGTGAGAAGATCAAGCAAACCAAACGGGAATTGATCGTTCATTTTCCTGTCAAGATGGATGATGGGAGTGTCAAGATCTTTACAGGGTATAGGGTTCAACACAATATGGCTCGAGGTCCTGGGAAAGGAGGAATCCGCTACCA
The DNA here is from genome assembly GCA_037444165.1 of Deltaproteobacteria bacterium. Taxonomy (GTDB): domain Bacteria; phylum Desulfobacterota; class BSN033; order BSN033; family UBA1163; genus CALIBK01. The sequence goes on from JBBIMX010000071.1 coordinate 195, forward strand.
TCCCGATGTGGACCTGGATGAGGTGAGAGCACTGGCCATGTGGATGACCTGGAAGGCGGCGGTCGTCAATATCCCCTTCGGAGGGGCAAAAGGTGGGGTCCAGTGTGATCCCAAAAGTATGTCCTTTCGAGAACTGGAGAATATGACTCGAAGGTATACCTGGGAGATCTCTTTTATCATAGGACCTGATCGGGATATCCCTGCTCCAGATGTCTATACGAATCCTCAGGTTATGGCCTGGATTATGGATACCTTTAGCATTTTAAAGGGCTATTCCGTTCCTGGGGTAGTGACCGGGAAGCCTTTAGAACTTGGAGGTTCTTTGGGAAGATTTGAGGCCACTGGAAAGGGAGTCTTCATCACGGCTCAAGAAGCTTGCCGCCATCTCAAGATCCCTATTGAAGGGGCTCGAGTGGTCGTTCAGGGTTGTGGGAATGTGGGTGGAATCGCAGCCCAGTATTTTGATCGGGCAGGGGCAAAGGTGATTGCGATCAGTGATTCAAAGGGTGGAATTTATAATGCCAATGGTCTTGATATTTCAGCCGTTCTTGAGTGTAAGAAAAGATATTCATGTGTCATCGCGCCCGAGGCGAAAATGGGAGATGAGATTACGAATGAGGAACTCTTAGAGCTCGAATGTGATATTCTTGTCCCTTCAGCCCTGGAGAATCAAATCACGGGTAAAAACGCTCCCAGGATCAAAGCCAAAATTATTGCCGAGGGAGCGAATGGTCCTACGACTCCTGATGCGGATCAAATTCTTTATGATCGGGGGATCTTTATGGTTCCCGATATCCTGGCCAATGCAGGAGGAGTGACGGTCTCCTATTTCGAGTGGGTTCAGAATCTTCAAGAACTCCTCTGGAGTGAAGAGGAGATTTCTGAGCGACTTACACGAATCTTGAGAAGAAGCTTTGCCGAGGTGCTGAATATTTCCCAGCGGGAAAGAGTAGATATGCGAACAGCCGCTTTGATGCTTGGTATTGGAAGGGTCGCTGAGGCAACTAAACTTCGGGGAATCTATCCATAGAAAACACCCTCATTGCAAGAGGGATAAATGAATAAAGGAAAATCCTTATGAATGGGTTCTTCAATCAAATTTTAAGAATTAATCTCACTACCAAAACCTATAACAAAGAATTTATTCCTGATTCCGTTTATGAAACCTATTTAGGGGGAAAGGGGTTGGGGATCTATTTACTTCTGAAGGAGAATCCTAAGGGAGTTAATCCTCTTTCCCCAGAAAACAGGCTCATCTTTGCTATTGGACCAGCCACAGATAGTCGAATCTATGGCTCCTGTCGTCATGGGGTATTTACCAAATCTCCCCTCACTGGAATCTTTTCTGAATCCTATTCTGGGGGAAAACTGGCAGAGCCAATGAGTCGAACCGGTTACGATGCCTTTGTCCTTGAGGGAGCTTCAGAGACCCCAGTATGGATCGAAATCTCTGATCAAAAAGTCTTCTTTCACGATGCTAAAGATCTCTGGGGAAAGGATACTTTCCTGACGGAGGATGAAGTTTTAAGAAGAGCAGGCCAGAAAGGAGCTGGAGCTCTGGTCATTGGACCTGCTGGTGAAAATCTTGTCCGCTATGCGGTGATCGAAAACGATTACTGGCGGTCTCTTGGACGGACAGGAGTGGGAGCGGTGATGGGCTCCAAAAAGGTGAAAGCCATCGTTTTCTATGGAGAGAAGAAACGGGAGGTGGCCTATCCTGAACGATTGGAACAGTTTTCAAAAGAGACCCTGGAGAAGGGAAAGGATAGCCCGGGTGCCCAGAATTATAGGCGATTAGGAACCCCTATGCTTGTGGCTATGAATAATGCCGTAGGAGGATTTCCATCCAAATACTGGCATCTTGGAACCTTTGAGGGGTGGGAGAAAATCAGCGCAGAGGCTTTGCTCGAACGTTGTGAGGTGAAGCCTTCTGCTTGTCTTCGGTGTTTTATGGCCTGTGGGAATCTGAGTGTCGTGAGGGAGGGGAGACATAAGGGCCTAAAAATCGAAGGACCCGAGTATGAAACAATCTATGCCATTGGAGGCCTCTGCATGGTTCCTGAGATTGAGGAGATTGCCTATCTCAACGACATTTGTGATCGTCTCGGCCTGGATACCATCTCTGCAGGAAGCCTCTGTGCCTTCGCCATGGAAGCCTCTGAGATGGGAAGGATAAAAGAAAAGATCCGCTGGGGAGATGTAGACAGAATGGCTGAGCTTCTCAATGATATTGCCTACCGGAGAGGAATCGGCGAGGTTTTAGCTGAAGGCATTCGACATGCCTCAAAAGTATGGGAGATGGAGGACGTGGCCATTCATACGAAAGGACTTGATCCAGCAGGTTACGATCCAAGGGTTTTAAAAGGAATGGGGCTTGCTTATGCCACCTCTGATCGAGGGGCCTGTCATCTTAGATCTACGTTCTATAAGGCTGAGCTTTCAGGGATGATTCCTTCAGATCAGATCGAAGGGAAAGCAAAACTCTTCCTTGAATTTGAGGATCGGTTCAATATCCATGATTCCCTCATCCTTTGTCGGTTCTATCGGGATCTCTATTGGGATTGGAAGGATCTTTCGACGATCGTTGAGGTAACCACAGGCCTTAAATTGGATGAATCAGGCTTAAGAAAGATCTCTTCTACCATCCAGGATGAGACTCGGAGATTCAACCTCCGTGAGGGACTTGACCCTAAAGAAGACACCCTTCCTAAACGGTTTTTCGATGAACCCCTTGGAAAAGACAAAAAGGTGATCACCCGAGAAGACCTCCAAAAAATGCTCCAGGATTACTACGCCCTCAGAGGCTGGACCCATGAAGGAATTCCAAAAGTATAACTATTGATTAATTTAATTCCCTCACCCTTTAAGCCTTTCTTTTAACAATATTCAAAAAATTAAGAAAATGGTATAATATAAAACAAAAAAGGTTCTTTCATGTTCCAAATCCAATAAAAGGAGGTGATCCTTTTGGATCTTTTTGATTTATCAGGGAAGGTGGCGATGGTGACGGGGAGCACTCGAGGTCTGGGAGAAGTTTTTGCGAAAGCCCTTGCCAAGGCAGGTGCGGATATCGCCGTTTGTGGCCGAAATCCGAATGATCTTAAAAGAGTTCCTGCTGAGATTCAGGCCATGGGAAGAAATTCGGCTGGATTTGAATTAGATGTCCTCTCTAAAGAGAAAATCAAGAAAGGGGTCGAACAGATCCTGAACCATTTTGGCCGGATAGATATCCTTGTGAACAACGCAGGGACAAACTATCGGGTTCCCGTCCTTGAATATCCTGAAGAGATGTGGGACTTGATCATCAATACCAATCTGAAAGGATATTTTCTGGTAGCTCAGGCAGTGGTTCCTCAGATGATTGAAAGGGGATATGGGAAAGTGATTAATATCAGTTCTATTTTTGGGAAGACTCCTCTTCCTCATCAATTAGCTTATGCTGCTTCGAAGGGAGGGGTGAACCAGATTACCAAAGTGATGGCTCTCGAATGGGCCAAATTGGGTGTGAGGGTAAATGCCATCGCACCTACCTATTTTGAAACCGATATGGTGAAACAGATTCGAAACGATCCTGAAAGATTCCATTTCATCAATGAGCGAACGCCGATGGGTCGATGGGGCTATCCCCATGAACTGGAAGGAACGGTCATTTTCTTAGCCGCCCCGGCATCGGATTTTATCACCGGTCAAACGATCTATGTGGATGGAGGCTGGACAGTTTGGTAATCAAAAAAAGAGTAGGAATAAAGTATTGTGGTGGATGTAACCCTTCATATGAAAGGGTAAAGTGGGTAGAAAGGGTTAAGAACCAATTGAGTGAGTGTTTTCTTTTTCTTTCGTCTAAAGAACCCAATATTGACTTTCTGGTATTCGTGAGTGGATGTCTAAGGGGTTGTGCTTTTGAAGAGGACAGCAAAAAGATAATCCCTTATTTTTCGGCTACCCAAGAGGGAGACTTTGATAATTTGATATCCTTTTTGAAATCTTATAATAAGAAAGGAGACCCTTTATGAATTCAACCCCTTCCAAAAGGTGGCTTTCTCTTTATCCAAAGGATTATCTCCCGGAGTTAAAGCCAGAAGCCATCACTCCTTTAGACCATCTTCGAAAAACGGTTCAGCATTATAGCTCCAATCCTGCCCTTTATTATTTCGACCGTATCCTTTCTTTTAAAGAGTTAGATGAAATGAGTGATGCCTTTGCCTGTGCATTGCATGATCTGGGTTTAAAGAAAGGAGATCGTGTTGCCCTTTATCTTCAAAATATCCCTCAGTTTATCATCGCTCAATTTGGAATCTGGAAGAGTGGAGGGATTGTGGTTCCTCTGAATCCAATGTATAAAGAAAAGGAACTTTCCTACTATTTTCGAGATGCGGGGGTAAAAATCCTTATCTCTCTGGAATCCCTTTATCATGAAGGGGTTCAGAAGGTGGCTCAAGAGGCTGGGGTTAAACACATCATTACTACTTCAGAATTAGACTTTCTCGATCCCCAATGCCCTATCCCTTCAATTCTTAAAGGAGTAAGTAAAACAAAAAATCTCAAGACCTTGGATTTTGGAGAGGCCATCAAGAAGTATGAAGGAGGTCATCCACCAGAAGTGAAATTCCTTCAGGAGGATGTGGCTTATCTTACTTATACTTCTGGAACAACGGGTCCCCCCAAAGGAGCCATGAATACCCATGGAAATGTAGCCTTCAATTCTGAAGTATATCGACATTGTTGGAAACTCTCTCCTTCCGATACGATGCTTGGAGTGGCTCCATTGTTTCATGTGACGGGGATGGTGGGTCATATTGGGGCCTGTATCGCATCCGGGGCACCCCTCATCCTATTTTATCGTTTTGATACGAAAACCGCCTTCCAGATGATTGAGAAATGGAAAGCCACCTGTACCATTGGGGCCATTACGGTCTTTATTGCAATGATGAACGATTCTGAAATTAAAAAGCACGATCTTTCCAGTTTTCGAAAGGTCTATAGTGGAGGAGCTCCGGTGATTCCTGCGGTGGTGGAACATTTTGAAAAACTTACTGGCACCTATATCCATAATGTTTATGGTCTAACGGAAACCACATCCCCTGCCACTCTTGTTCCACTCGGAATGAGGGCTCCCGTCGATCCATCTACCGGAGCTATTTCTATTGGTGTCCCTATCCCAAGTCATGATGCGAGAGTGATGGACCTCGCTGATCCTGAAAAAGAACTCCCTCCCGGGGAGATAGGGGAGTTAGTATTTAAGGGACCTGGGATTGTTCCGGGATACTGGAACAAGCCCCAAGAGACTGCCTATGCCATTCGTGAAGGTTGGCTTTATACTGGAGATGTGGGGACCATGGATGAAAAGGGGTGGATCTATCTTCTGGATCGAAAGAAAGATATGATTATTGCATCAGGGTTCAAGGTCTGGCCAAGGGAGGTAGAGGATGTAATCTATCTTCATCCTTCAGTCCGGGAAGTTGCTGTGGTAGGGGTTCCTGATCCATATCGAGGAGAAACGGTGAAAGCTTTTGTGGCTTTGAAGGAAGGTTGGGAGGGAAAAGTGAAGGAAGAAGAGATTATCAACCATTGCAAGGAGCGAATGGCCGCCTATAAATATCCAAGGCAGATCGAATTTGTCAAAGAGATACCAAAAACCGCCACGGGTAAATTTTTAAGGCGAGTATTTAAAGAATCTCAAAGCTAAAACCTTAATCCCATCCTCTATGGAAGGAGAAGAGAATGAAGAGAATCGTAACAAAAGAGGATTATATCCAGAGTCTCAAAGATCTTCATCATGTCGTCTATTATAATGGAAAACGAGTGGAGGACATTACCGAACATCCTGGAATTCGACCCCACATCGATTCTGCTGCCCTTACCTACGAACTTGCCCTTCGACCCGAATATGAAGAATTAATGACCGCCACCTCTCATTTAACGGGTAAAAAGATCAATCGATTTACCCACATCCATCAAAGCATAGACGATTTGATAAAAAAAGTGCAGATGCTTAGACTTCTTGGCCACGAAACCGGTTCATGTTTTCAAAGATGTGTGGGGTTTGATGCCTTAAATGCCACTTATATGACCGCCTATGACGTGGATCAGAAATATAAGACGGATTATTTCGAGCGGTTTAAGAAATATTTACTCTATGTTCAGGAGAGTAATGTAATGGTGGTAGGAGGAATGACCGATCCTAAGGGTGATCGTTCCCTTCCTCCCAGTAAACAATCGGATCCAGATCTCTTTACCCATGTCGTTGAGCGTCGTTCTGATGGGATTATCATTAGGGGAGCAAAGGCTCATATGACTGGGGGGGTCAATTCTCATGAGATCCTCATCATGCCTACCCAGGCTATGCGAGAGGAGGACAAGGCCTATGCTCTAGCCTGTGCTTTCCCTCTCAATACCCCGGGAGTGACTCTGATCTTCGGTCGTCAAACCAATGAGGAAAGAAAGTTTGAGGGGGGGATCGATGTTGGAAATCCATATGGTCTGGTAGGGGGAGAAGCCCTGATTATATTTGACAATGTCTTTGTCCCATGGGAAAGGGTATTTCTCTGTGGTGAATACGACATGGCTGGACTCCTTGTGGAGAGATTTGCCACCCTCCATCGGCAAAATTATGGGGGCTGTAAGGGAGGCGTTTCGGATGTATTGATCGGTGCCACGGCTTTAGCGGCAGAATATCAGGGCATTGCCAATGCCTCCCATATTAGGGAGAAGTTGGCTGAAATGATTCATCTGGCCGAGACGATCTATTCGGGTTCGGTCGCCTGCTCGGCTATGGGATATAAAACCCCTTCCGGAGCCTATTACCCGGACCCTCTTCTTGCCAATACGACAAAGCATAACGTAACTCGACATATCTATGAGATTGCTCGCTTGGCCCATGACATCGCTGGAGGCATTGTAGCCACGATGCCATTTCAAGGGGATCTTGAAAGTAGTGAAGTGGGACGATATGTGAAAAAATATCTTGCAGGGGCTGAGGGAATCCCAGTGGAGGATCGGATGAAAATCATAAGGCTGATCGAGAATATGAGTGGAGGGACAGCCTTAGTAGAATCCATGCACGGTGCTGGATCCCCTCAGACTCAAAAAGTGATGTATGGAAGGTTAGGGAATCTTGAACAGAAAAAACGCTGGGCCAAAAAGATCGTAGGTATTGAGTAAATTTAAATTGACAACCGATGAAGAATTTGATACTCCAATTAATTAAAAATTACCAAGAACCTTTCCATGTTTAAATTGGGGATTGTGGTATAAGAGTATTAAGGCGAAATCACCCTGACCAATTTAATGAATAATAATTAAAGAAAGGAGGGGAAAATGATGGCCAAAAAAATTACAAGAAGGAAATTCTTAAAGGACACTGTAGTTGGTGGAATTGCATTAGGGGCAAGCTTAGGAAGTTACCGAATTACCTATGGGCAAGCTAAAAAACCTTCGGGGCCAATCAAAATCGGAGGTCAAGGAGCTATCTCAGGAGCCCATGCGGACTATGGTTGGCAGATGATGGCCGGAGCCACACTGGCCATTGAAGAAATCAATGCCAAAGGGGGAATCTTGAAACGGAAGTTGGAATTAAAGTTCATGGATGAAGAACTCAAACCTGCTACCGCTGTAAAGAATGCAAGATATCTGGTCACCGATTGGGGTGCCGATTTTCTTTTTGGAATAGACTCGAGTGGAAGTGCGATGGCAGTGGGTCCTGTTCTTCCAGAATTAGATCGCCTCTGCTTTTTCTGCCATGCGGCCACCCATCGATTGACCGAGGAATTAGTTGCCGGGAAAGGAATAAAACAGATATTTCGGATGGTAGCCCCTGTTTATCAGGATGCTCTCGCCGCCTGGGTCTTTAAAGATGCACCCGAAATTAAACGGTGGGCTGGAATTAATTGCGATTATGAATATGGATATGTGGCATGGAATCTCTTCAAAGAGAATATCAGGAAGTTCCGCCCGGATGTGGAGTTTGTCGCAGCGGCATGGGCCCCGTTCTGGACAATGGACTTCTCCTCCCACATTGCAGCCGTGATGGCTGAGAAACCCGATGCCATTTTTGCAACGCCCTGGGCTGGAGAGGGAGTGATGTTATTACGGCAGGCACTCATGCTTGGGGTTTTTGACAAAATTCAAATTTGGTGGCAATGCATGGGAGGTTCGGTCGACCTTCTTGAAGGAATCTCTCGAGAAGTGGCCGCGGATAAATTTAAAGGCAAATTATGGGCAACGGCTCGTTATATCCATAACTATCCGGCTACTCCTGAAAATAAAACCTTTGTCGAGGCATTCCGAAAGAGGTGGGGGAAGTTTCCTAACTACTCTGCAGAGGCAAGCTACTCTACTATCTATGCCATTAAAACAGGTGTGGAAAAAGCCAAAAGTTTGGAAACCTCTAAAGTGGCAGAGGCCTTGGAAGGAATGGAACTTAAAACACCCGCAGGACCTCGTTTAATTCGGAAAGAAGACCACCAAGCGATTTATACTGTCCCTGGAGGAAAGGTCGTTCACAGTCCGGATTATCCGATTCCTATTCTTGGAGATCTCAAAATCGTTCCGGCAAAAGAATATTTCCGTCATCCACCTTTTACCCCTGTAGCGGCGACGAAATAGAGATGAAGAAAAGGCGGACTGAGGATTGAGGGTAAGGGAGGATCAATACACTCCCTAACCCTCACCTTATATCCGTACCTTCTGACGAATAAGAGATGATAGAAAAATTACTCTTTCAAACGCTCATTGGTTTAAGTTTCTCAATGTATCTCTGGCTTTTAGCGGCTGGATTAACATTGGTATTCGGTGTCCTGGGAGTCCTCAATTTTGCTCATGGCAGTCTTTTCATGTTAGGGGCTTATGCCACTTTTACTTTTTATGGAAAACTCGGTTTAAATTTCTGGCTTTCCATTTTCCTCAGCCTCCTTTGTGTCGGGGGGATTGGGGTAATTCTTGAATGGTTCTTCTTTCGTCGCATCTATCACATCGATCTCCCATATCAATTAATTCTAACCTTTGGTTTCATCCTGATCTTTGATGATTTAGTAAAAATGGTTTGGGGAGGAGTGGCCATGATTCCCCCCATGCCTCGTTTTTTTGAAGGAAACTTTAATATTCTTGGACGGCCTTTTCCTTACTACAATATATTTATTATCTGCGCTGGAATCGCTGTGGCTCTATTATTATGGATGATTCTCGAAAAGACATGGTGGGGGAGAATGATCAGAGCTTCGGCTTCTGATCGAGAAATGGCGAGTGCCATTGGAATCAATATCCCTATTCTATTTACTAATGTGTTTGTTTTCGCAGCAATGCTTGCCGCCCTTGGAGGCGCCCTTGGAACTCCTGTAAGGGTGGTGGCACCGGGGATTGGAACCGCCATGATCATTCAGGCCTTCGTGATCACTGTCATTGGAGGTCTGGGTAATTTGAAAGGGGCTTTTGTCGGGGCCATTATTGTCGGAATTTTAACCTCTTATGGAATTCTCCTCTTTCCGATTTTTGAATTATTTATCATTTTTGTCGTGATGGCGATGGTTTTGATGGTTAAACCACAAGGCCTATTTGGGAAATAAATAAGCCCTGGATGAGGATGAAAAGGATAAAATTCTTTTTACTCTTAGCCCTCGTTATTTTCTTATTCTCCCTTCCTGCCTTTTCTGGAAAATACGTTCTTTATATAACCATTCATATTCTAATTCTTTCCGTGTTTGCTTTGGGCTTTAATCTCCTTTTAGGCTATACGGGTTTGCTTTCATTCGGACAAGCTGGATTTTTTGCGATGGGCGCTTATGCCTGTGCGAAAACCCTTCTTATTCTTCCTTCTTTATTGTTAGGAACAATGACTGGAATGATAGCCGGAGCTTTGGCTGCCTTTATTCTTGGATTCCTCTGTGTTCGACATACACGGATTTACTTTTCTATGCTGACCCTATCGTTCGGGATGATGATTTACTCTTTGGCTTGGAAATGGCGTGAGGTTACAGGAGGAGATGATGGATTGGTTGGAATTCCGAGGGCCCCCTTTGAGATTCCAGGAGTATTCAGCATCAATATGAATCCTATGGGAAATTATTATTATTATGTATTGGTCATTTCTCTGGTCGCAATTTATCTCCTCTATAGACTCATTCACTCTCCCTTTGGTCTTACTTTAAAAGGAATCCGAGAAAGTGAGAGTAGAGTCGCCTATGCGGGAATTTCGGTGCGTCATTATCGGCTTCTTTCATTTACCATTGCAGGATTATACGCAGGACTTGCTGGGTCATTCCTCCCTCCTCTTGAAAATACCGTTACTCCGCCCATTGCCCATTGGACCCATTCAGCTGAACCGGTGATGGTAACCCTCTTGGGGGGAATCCACACTTTTTCAGGTCCGATTGTGGGATCGGTCGTTTTCTATATCATCAAAGACATCATTGTGAGGTATACCCAATACTGGCTCATCTGGTTTGGTGCCATCATTGTCTTCTTAGTCTTGGTTTTCCGAGGAGGAATAGTAATCTTTTTAATGGAGCGAATCTGGTCTTTAATGAATCGGAGATAAAAATCTAAAACCCCATGTCAGTTCTTCTTAGAACAGAGAAGCTTAAAAAATATTTTGGTTTGGTCAGCGCCGCAGATCATATTGATCTGGAAATTAAAGAAGGAGTATTGACTTCCATTATTGGCCCAAATGGGGCAGGAAAAACTACCCTCATCAACCTTCTCACAGGAAATATTTTCCCTGATTCAGGGAAAGTCTTCTTTAAGGAAGAAGAGATTACTGATCTTCCCATCCATGAAAGGGTAAAGAAAGGGGTCTGCCGATCGTTTCAGATCATGAATATTTTCCCAAAACTCACGGTATTCGAGAACGTCCTGATTCCAATTTTTGCTTTAATGAATAAAAGTCTAAGTTTTTATAAATGGATCGACGATCATCTGGATGCAAAAGAAAAGGCTGAACATTTGTTAAACGAAATCGGTTTGATAGACAAAAAGAATTTACCCGCAGGAATCCTCTCTCACGGGGACCAACGCCTATTAGAAATTGGGTTAGCTATGGCCCCCGAACCAAAACTTTTGTTTCTTGACGAGCCCACGGCTGGCATGAATCCTGTCGAACGAATAAAGGTTTTAGAACACATCAGGAAATTGTCTGAAGAGAAAAGGTCAACTTTTGTGATCATAGAACACGATATGGATATCGTTTTCTCCCTTTCCGATCGGATTGTCGTTCTTCACCGAGGTCAGATCATTGCCGACGGGACTCCAGAAGAGATAAAGAAGAATGAAGAGGTAAAAAAAGTCTATTTAGGGGAGGAAATTTTCTGGCAAAAGAGAGGATGACTGAGAGGACCATTCTTGAAGTAGACCGGATCGATACTTTTTATGGGCAAAGCCATATCCTTCAAGGGATATCCATTTCGATTAAAGAAGGAGAGGTCGTTTCTCTCCTCGGGCGAAATGGGGTTGGAAAGACCACTACCCTTCGTTCTATCATAGGACTTACTCCTCCTCGCTCAGGAAAAATTATTTTCCAGGGTATCAATATTGTAGGCAAACCCCCTTATCAAATCTCTCGAATGGGAATTGGTTATGTTCCAGATGACCGGAGGATTTTCCCCGATCTTACCCTTTATGAAAATTTAGAATTGGCACGTCGATTATCTACAAAAGGTAAAATCCAATGGACTTTCGAAAAGGTCTACAATCTGTTTCCTATTTTCCCTGAATTGAAAGAGCGAAAAGGAACTCAACTCAGTGGTGGGGAACAAAAAATGTTAGCCATTGGTCGGGCTTTGATGAAAAACCCTGACCTCCTTCTTCTTGACGAGCCTTCCGAAGGTTTAGCCCCCCTCATCGTTCAAAATCTAATCGAAGTGATTTCCCAGATACGGAGAGAAGGGGTGACTATCCTCCTTGCAGATCAAAACCTCCGGTTCTGTAAAAACACCTCTGATCGAGGCTACATCCTTGAAAAAGGAAGAATACAATATTGCAACTTGATGGAAGAAATTTGGCGAAATGATGAAATTATCAAAAAATACCTTGTCCTTTAAACAAGAACCCTATTCCCATCCATTTCAGATTGGTTGACCTCCCACTTCCTTTCTGTTAATCTTGATGCGAATTAATAAAA
>JBBIMX010000072.1:0-12296 GCA_037444165.1 Deltaproteobacteria bacterium
GATGTCTATCCTTATGGCCTGATCAAATTTCAATCAAAAGACACGGAGATGGTTCTTATTTGGATATGGCACCGGAGCAAAAACCCAGATCACAGAGACTCCTCAAAAGTTTGAGATTCCTCAAATGCCTCAAATTCCTGAGAGACCCCCAAGGAGATAAAAAATAGCTTCTAAAATGAGATGTCTTATTGAGTTAAAATATAAGCGATCTTTCGGTGGATTCGGGACATGGGAAGTCGGTCAAATTGATTAATGGGAACCCATCTTCCTTTTTTCTTCCTACCCAGGGGTTGACAATAAAAGGCGTGGAGGGTGAGTTTAAAGTGAGAATAGGTTTGTTGAAACGTTCCCATCAACCCTTTGACCTCTACATTTAATCCCATCTCTTTCTTTATATCATTTCTTAACCACACCCTCTCCGATCCTCTTTCATTTATCTGCCAATTGGGGAATTCCCATAATCCTCCTAAGAAACCTTTTAATGGCCTCTGTTGGAGAAGGATTTTTCCGCCCCTCTGGATAATTGCAACAATCCCTCTCCTTTGAGGAATTTTTCTCTTATTGAATCGAGGAGGAAAACGCTCAGGTGCTCCTGAAAGATAGCCTTTACAAAGGGTGCTTAGAGGACAGGAAACACAAATTGGCCTTTTAGGTGTACAGATCGTAGCTCCAAGATCCATAAGGGCCTGATTGAAGAAGCGAGCTCTGTTTTCAGGGATAAGGGATTCAGAGATCTTCCATAAAAGATGCTCCGTCTCCTTTTTCTTAGGATTCTTCGAGATAGCAAAAAGTCTCGATATCACTCGTTTCACATTTCCATCAAGAATGGGAGCCTCTTGATCAAAGGCAATGGAAAGGATAGCTCCAGCCGTATATCTCCCGATTCCTGGAAGACTGAGGAGGGCTTTAAGAGAATTTGGGATTTTCCCTTGAAAACGGTTCAAAACCATCTTTGCAGCTCGATGAAGATGCCTCGCTCTCGAATAGTATCCCAAGCCTTCCCAGGCCTTTAAAACCTCTGAAAGATTGGCTTTGGCTAAATGCTGAAGGGTTGGAAAGGTACGGAGAAAATTCTTGTAATAGGGAATAACGGTCCCTACCTGAGTCTGCTGAAGCATCGTCTCAGAGACCCAGATGGCATAAGGGTCTTTAGTTTTTCTCCAGGGAAGGTCTCTTTTATTTCGTTTAAACCACTCGAGGAGTTTTTTCTGGATCTCTTCTTTTTGAGAATGTTCCACTTTAAATTGAAAGAATCTGGATCACCTTCTTCTTGGACGTTCACCCAGGATTACCTTGATATCCATGAAATTTCCTTTTCGATAGACCCTGAGAAAAATGATATCTCCTGGTCGCTTTTCTCGAATATACCGTATCAAATCATCGTGAGTCTTCACTTCGTGCTGATCTGCTTTCACCACAATATCTCCCCCTACAATCACGATCATATTTCCTACCTGAACCCTCTGGTTCCCTCCCCTTAGGCCCGCTTTGTCTGCAGGTCCTCCTTTTACCACTTCAGCAATCATGGCTCCCCGCTCTACTTTTAACTTAAGAAACTGGGCTATTTCCGGGATGAGGGATTGAATCGTCGCGCCAATATAGGGATAAGAGACATATCCCTTAGAGATGAGTTCAGGAACCACCCGCTTCGCTGTATTGACAGGAATGGCAAACCCAATCCCTACACTTCCTCCCGAGGGGCTAATGATAGCACTATTGATTCCAATGATCTCCCCTTCCGAATTTAAAAGGGGCCCTCCAGAGTTTCCTGGATTGATCGCCGCATCCGTCTGAATGACATCCTCAATGAGATATCCGGCATCCGAACGGATAGTTCTTCCGAGAGAACTGATTACCCCCGTCGTCAGGGTCCTCTCCAGTCCGAATGGATTCCCTATGGCAAGAACTTTCTGACCGATTCGGAGGTTTTTAGAATCCCCCATGGGGATCACCTTTAATTTTTCTTTTGGTGCATCGATTTTGATTACCGCCAGATCGTTATCTGGATCTGAACCCACCAATTTTGCAGGCCACTTCGACCCATCCGCCAGGGTCACTTCCAATTTCTGGGCATTGGCCACCACATGATGATTGGTCAGGATATGGCCTTTGGTATCAATGATGGAACCAGAACCTGATCCCTGGGTTGGGAAAGGATTAAAGAAAAAATCCAATTGAACGGCAATACTGGTGATATTGACGACCCCATCTGCAACCTTCTCATAAACGGCAATGTTATTCTTTTCATCCTCGGTGATGGAAAAAGAAAGATGGCTCCATAAAACGATCAGAACGATAAAAACCACCAGTGATCCTCTTTTTAGAGTCATTTCCCGGATCCTCCTTTTTCATCTTTTATTGGTCTTTGGCATTCCTGTCTCATCATAGATCCCTTCAAAGAGAGGACTGCTTAAATACCTCTCTCCCGAATCGGGTAGAATCACGACAAGGGTTTTCCCTTCAAAATCCCTCTGTTTTGCTAATCTCAAAGCCACTGCTATGGCTGCCCCACTGCTGATCCCTGAAAGGATTCCTTCCTCTCGAGCAAGCCTTCTTGCATGCTCGATGGCCTCTTCGCTGTTTACCTGTTCCACCCGATCGACGATGGATAAATCCAGCGTCTCAGGAATAAATCCTGCCCCAATCCCCTGAATCTTATGAGGGGAAGGTCGAAGCGGCTCACCAGATAGAAATTGGGTGATCACCGGACTCTCCACTGGCTCGACCGCGACACTCACAATCTTCTTCTTTTTCTCCCACTTAATATATCGCGAAACTCCTGTAATCGTCCCTCCCGTCCCAACCCCTGAGACAAGCACATCGATCTCGCCATTAGTTTGCTCCCAGATTTCTGGGCCTGTCGTTTTAAAATGGATTTCGGGATTGGCTGGATTCTTGAATTGCTGGGGCATGAAATATCTTAAAGGATCGGACTGAACGATCCGCTCCGCTTCCTCCACTGCCCCCCTCATCCCTTTAGCCCCCGGGGTGAGGATGATATGGGCTCCAAAAATGGCAAGCACTTTTCGTCTTTCAATCGACATCGTCTCAGGCATGGTCACATGGAGTTTGTATCCTCTTGCTGCGGCTACAAAAGCCAAGGCAATTCCTGTATTTCCGCTGGTCGGTTCGATGATCTCCATGCCGGGTTTGAGCCACCCTTCCCTTTCAGCTTTCCAGATCATATTGGCTCCGATCCGACATTTCACGGAGTAGGCTGGATTTCTTCCTTCAATTTTTCCAAGAATAGTGGCGTTAAGTCCCTGAGCCATTCGGTTGATTCTCACCATCGGGGTATTCCCAATGGAAAGAGAAAGATCGTCAAAGAATCGAGTCATAGGCCCCCTTTCAATTTTATTTAGGAATCATTTTCCATGATTTTCCTATCCCCTCATCCCATTACCCAATATTCCAATATTCCATTATTCCACTATTCCGTTATTTCATAATCCCTTCGTTCCATTATTTTTAATTCACAGGGGGTTTAAATCTCCTTAATCTTAATGCATTACTGACAACCGTGACTGAAGAAAAGGCCATAGCTCCTGCAGCCAGTATGGGATTGAGAAGGACTCCAAAGAAGGGATAAAGCACACCTGCTGCCACTGGAATAAGGAGAGTATTATATGCAAAGGCCCAGAAAAGGTTCTGTTGGATATTTCGTATCGTCGCCTTGCTCAGGGCAATTGCCGTAACGACCCCTCTTAAATCTCCACCCATGAGGGTAATCTCTGAAGTTTCAATCGCGACATCGGTTCCTGTCCCGATAGCAATTCCTACATCGGCCTGGGCCAGTGCAGGGGCATCATTCACCCCATCTCCGACCATCCCGACCTTCTTCCCTTCCGCCTGAAGTCTTTTTACTATTTCAGCTTTTCTGTCCGGAGGAACTTCAGCAAGGACTCGTTCAATCCCTACCTGCTCGGCAATCGCTTTGGCTGTCCCTTCATGATCTCCTGTAAGCATCACTACTTCTAAACCCATCTGTTTCAGGCTCTCCACAGCTTTTAGAGAATTGTCTTTCAAGGTATCGGAGACAGCAATCAGACCTGCTGGTCTTCCGTTGACCGAGAGAAACATGGCTGTCTTCCCTTGCGAAGAATGTCGCTCTACCTCTTTGAACCTGCCATTGATCTTAATTCCTTTTTCTTCCATTAATTTAAGATTACCCAGGAGGATCTTTTTAGAATCCATCGTGGCCTCGATTCCATAACCCGGAATTGCCATAAAATTTTTTGAATCAAAAAGTTTCAATCCCTGCTCTTCTGCTTTCCTTACAATGGCCTCTCCCAAAGGATGTTCCGATCCTTTCTCTGCAGAGGCGGCCAGACGTAAAACCTCCTCTTCTGTAAATCCTTCGAAACCAATGACCTCTGTGACAGAGGGTTTCCCTTGAGTAATCGTCCCGGTTTTATCGAGGACAATCGTTTGAAGCTGATGAGCTTTCTCCAGTGCTTCTGCATCCCGAATCAAAATCCCGCTCTCCGCCCCTTTTCCCATTCCAACGATAATTGAGGTAGGGGTGGCTAAGCCTAATGCACATGGACAGGCAATAATGAGAACGGCAATGAAGTTCAGAAAGGCATAGGTAAAAGAGGGAGAAGGACCCCATAAAGACCAGATGAAAAAAGTAAGAATTGCAATCCCGATCACTATTGGAACGAAGTACCTGGCGATGATATCGACCTTCCTTGCGATAGGAGGTTTTGAACCCTGGGCCTCCTTAACCAAACGAATAATCTGTGCCAGAAGGGTGTCTCGGCCCACTTTGATGGCTTCAAATTTGAAGGTGCCTCCCTTATTCAATGTCCCTCCAATGACATGATCCCCAACCTTTTTCTCCATCGGGAGGGGTTCCCCGGTGACCATCGATTCATCCACAAACGAAAAACCCTCTCTGACAATCCCATCCACAGGAATCTTCTCCCCCGGTCGAACGATGATGAGGTCGCCGACCTGAACATCACTCACTGGAAGATCAACCTCCCTTTCATTTCTTACAACCCTCGCTGTTTTTGGCTGAAGCCCGATCAGCTTTTTAATGGCTTCAGACGTCTTTCCTTTTGCTCTTGCTTCAAGAAACCTTCCAAGAAGAATCAGAACGATGATGGCCGCTGAGGTATCAAAGTAGACATCCAGAATCCTTCCCTCTACCTGGATCAGATTTGAGAAGAAGGTGACGATCACACTGTAAAAATAGGCAGCCGAAGTGCCCACCGAAATCAAGGTATTCATATCGCTTGTTTTCTGTTTGAGAGCCTTCCAAAACCCTACATAGAATGGCCATCCATTCCAGAATTGAACAGGCGTGGCGAATAAGAATTGGAGAAAGAAGTTGATCTCCCTCGAAAGGCCAAAATTCTTTTCCAGAAAAGAGGATCCATACATGAGTATAAGAATGGGGATCAGGAGAAAGGCCCCGATGATAAATTTCTGCTTCAATCGTGAGAGTTCGGCTTCTCGCACCCTCCTCTCTTTCTCCACCAGGTCCTCCTCTTCGGCTTCCAGAACCTGGTAGCCAGAATCTCTTACGACTTTTTTAAAATCCTCAATCGAGACCCTCTCTGGAAGATACTCAATGGAGGCACTCTCGTTTGCCAGATTGACGTTGACCTGAAGAACTCCTGTTAAAGAACGAATGGCCCTTTCAACCCGATTCACACAAGAGGCACAACTCATTCCCCGAATAGGAAGGATCACCCTTTCTATTTTTTCGCCACCACCCACAACCTTCTCTTTTTCGAACTCCTCAGATTCCATAAAACCTCATCCCTATTTCAACCACTCAGGATTAGCTTTGGCTTCCTCTGCCTCTTTAGATAGTTTTTCTAACATGTTCTGCGCCTCTGAAATTTGAGCCTCGTACTTCTTTCTCTCTCGGTCATATCTTTCTGCCTCGGTTTGATACCGAGATCGACTCACCAATCCTTTTCGACCCATCTCTACCGTTTTCTCTGCAAATCTCTTTCTCGCGCTCTCCAAATTCTCAGTAGCCTCCTTCAACTGCTCCTTCCAGGGACGCACTCTCTCTCGCCACCAGGCTTCATCCCTCCCATAGAGATCCACTTCTTTTCTCTCCACCGATGGCGATGAGAGGGAAGGAGGACCTCCTTTTTGAACGTCCTTCTTCTCTTCCTTTGACTCGGTTTTCTGGACTTGATCACGATATGGCATCGGAACTTTTTCAAGGTCATCGGTGAAATTCACCACTCCATTCTTGTCGACCCATTTATAAATCGTTTCGGCTTGAAGAGAGGGGACGATGAATAGAAAAACAATGATCCAACACAGCCTTAACATGTCTATCTCACCTCCCTTTGATTGAATCCCAGTTAAAAAAACAAAAAATTTATTGGTTGATTAATCTGTCAATGAGGGAGATCACCTCTGGAGCATCCCAATCTCTCGGCCCTAACGCTTTTCCAACAATCCTTCCTTGCCTATCAATCAGGATCGATGTTGGAATACCTTTAATCTCATAAAGATGGTAGGCACGAAGCTTAGGGTCCAGGAGGATTGGAAAACTCCAATCGTTCTTCTCAATAAATTCTTTGACCTTCTCTTTTTTCTCATAATCTACAGAGACTCCCAGAAGAACAAAGTCCCGATGTTTGAATTGTCGATAAAGGGCTTCCATGGAGGGCATCTCCTTTTTGCAAGGTCCACACCATGTGGCCCAGAAGACGAGGAGGATGACTTTTCCTTTATAGGAATGGAGTTCAACCTTTTTTCCACAAAGGTCTTCGAGTGTAAAATTGGGTGCTTTTTTGATGTTTTTAATAGGGGTAATTTTTGCTTTGATCCACAATTCCTCATCGATTACTTTCGATTGAGAGAAGGAACCGAAAAGAAGCAAAAAAAGAATAAAAAAAAGGATCCATTTATGATGGGATACCAATTTCGAATCTCCTTTATTTTTTATAACATTCTCCAATCTTCTATTTCAAATGATATCGGCCTATATGTAATCCATCACTGAAGGGTGGAAATGCATTTGGGCCCGAGAGGAGTATTTTCGAAACCCATAGAGCCCAATACCCCTCTCAAGCTCATTCCCCATCTGAGTAAGGGGTGATGTCCATATTGTCATTCCCTCCATTTTTCTTTATAATAAAATAGCCATGAGGGAATCCCAGTTTGAAGAGTTTGAAGCTACCTCTCTTTACTGCCCAAATTGTCGAAGGGCCGTTCCGGTGAGAAAGAAACTTCTTTTGGTTCTCCCTGAAGGGGATGAGTATGAATATCTTTGTGCTTTCTGTTCTTCTTCGGTAGGGACAAAGATTGATAAGAATGCACCTTCTATTGAATTAATCTTCAAACCTTAACCCTCACCCCTTTTGAGTCAAAAACCGCCTAAAACTCTGGCCAAGTTTATTGAAATTTTTCCCTTCACCCTTATCCCCGGCGGAGAGATTATATATTCAATTTATCTACGTTCTATGGGTTTCGGAAATACTGCTCTCGGGGTTAAATGTATTTCCGCCCTTCCGTGAGGGAATACAGGTCTCCAAAAAATCGCTTGACAAGTTATTTCGCTTAAAAGATAATAGCCAAAAAACAGACCATGAAGGTGTGGGGATCGATCGGAATCGTCTTCCTTCCCTGAGTGGATTGTAAATTTTAATAATAAACTTCTTCAATAGATTTTTTTAATTAAATCCTCACCAAAAAGGAGGTGATCAAAGAGAAGAAAGGGTTCGAAGGAAACTCTTAATGGTTAATTATATCTCAAGGAAAGGAGGGAATGAAAGATGGCTCAAAAAGGATTTCCAATGCCATTAGAGGTTCAATACCCCAAGGAACTGGAAGGTTGGGAAGAGATGTATCCTCCCTATTACATTTTTAGTGAGGAGAGAAGGGAGTGGGAAGAAAAACACTTCTGGTATCACGATAAGATCCATGCCCCCGAACCGATGTATCCTCTCGATCTTATCTTTCACGAAGCCTGGCAAATCTCCCTTTCCCAATATACCACAAGGGTCTTTTGCATTCCTCCTGCGCAAGGGGTCGCTCAGAGAATGGTAGGCTGTTATATGTACATTACTCCGGTGGCTCCCCCTCCTCAGGAACTCATTGGAGAGAAAGCCGCCCTCTTTCAGAAAAGGGTCTTTTATGTATTCGACCATTATGATGCCCTTTGGGGACTATGGCTGAAAAAATTTAGAGCCTTGGGCGAGGAGATGGCTAACATAAAGGTCCCCTCCGAATTTCCAAAGTTTGAACCCGATGATACGGTCTTCCCGGAGCCGAGGGGGTATTATACCTCTTATGAATTGATCGATGCCTGGGATCGACTGGTCAATGCAATGATCAAAGGTTGGCAGTATCATTTCCAATACCTCAACTTAGCCTATCTTGCCTATCTCCTATTTGCGGATACCTGTCGGAAACTTTTTCCAGGGATCAGTGAAAGCACCATTGGGAAACTGGTAGCCGGCGCCTATGTTCAGATGTTTAAGCCTGAAGAAGAACTCTGCAGGCTTGCCAGACTTGCCTCAGCTGTTCCTGAAGTGGCCAAAGTGTTAAAAAGTGATCTTCCAGCTGAAAAAAAGATCGAGGCCCTGAAAAAGACAGCCGAAGGGAATGATTGGCTTGTAGAATACGAAAAGTCTAAGGATCCTTGGTTCTTTGTTTCATGCGGAAGTGGATGGTTCCATTATGAAGGAAGCTGGACCACTAAATTGGAGATCCCTTTTGGCTATCTAAAGAGCTATGTAGAAAGAATCGAAAGGGGGGAGAAAATTGAGAGGGACCTCCCTGCCATAGATAAGGCACGAGCGGAATTGGCAGAGGAGTATCGGAAACTCATTAAAACTGACGAGGATCGTAAATCCTTTGATGATACTTACAAGGCGGTCCGAACAATCTATAAATATGCAGAAGACCATCTCTTCTGGGTAGAGCACTGGTTCCATACGATCTGGTTTGAAAAGGTAAGAGAGTTCGGTACTCTTCTGGTAAAAAACGGAATGCTAAAGGAAACCGATGATATCTTTCTTTTTAACCGTTTCGAAGTTCCTTACCTTCTCGAAGACCTTGCAACAACCTGGGCATTGGGTGTTGGGGTTCCTTCGAGAGCTCCATACTGGCAGGCCAAGGCAGAGAAGAGAAAGAAAATCCTCGAGGCAGCAAAGAAATGGACTCCCATCCCTGCCCTCGGGACTCCTCCCGAAGAGGTGGCAGAACCTTTTACCGTGATGCTTTGGGGGATTACCACTGAGAAAGTTCAAGAGTGGTTGAAGGGGGTGGCCATAGTTCCAACCGAAGTGACAGAGCTTAAGGGGTTTGCCTCCTCCGCAGGGGTAGTGGAAGGGAAGGTAAGAGTGGTTAAGCTTCTTGAAGAAATCACTCAAATCGAACAGGGAGAAATTTTGGTTTGTCCAACCACCAATCCCGCATGGGCCCCGGTGTTTACAAAAATTAAAGCCTCCATTACAGACATTGGAGGATTAACAAGCCATGCTGCGATCGTCTGTCGGGAGTATGGAATCCCTTCGGTAACCGGAACAGGGATTGCTACCTCGGTGCTAAAAACAGGGGATACGGTGCGGGTTGATGGAAATACAGGAATTGTAAAGATTTTGAAACGAGCCTAAAATTTTGATATGCCCCCCTCACGGGGGCATATCAATTTGGAGGAGTTTTAAATGCCTTATGTATTATGGTTTGACAAAGCAGGAAAAGAAGCCATTTCTTTAGTAGGGGGAAAAAATGCAAGCCTTGGAGAATTAATGAGGGCGGACATTCCTGTTCCTCCTGGTTTTTCTGTAACCACAGAAGCCTACCTTGCCTTTGTGAGCGGAGATCTCAAAGAAAGAATCGAAAAGATTCTCTCCCAAATTGATCCTACAGATATGGCCTCCCTGGAAGAAAAAAGCCAAAACATTCGCCAGCTCATCATTAACGTTCCATTCCCCAAAAAGATCCAAGAGGAGATAGAATCAAATTACCAAGCCCTGTGCCAAGTCTTTGATACACCAGAGATGCCCGTTGCCGTGCGGTCAAGTGCTACAGCCGAAGATCTCCCCGGAGCAAGTTTTGCCGGACAACAGGATACCTTTCTCTGGATTCAGGGGGTGGAAGAGGTTCTCGAAAAGATAAAACTTTGTATGGCAAGTCTTTTCACTCCTCGGGCTATTGCCTATAGGGTTAAGATGGGGTTCCCCCATGAAAAGGTCTTGATCAGTGTCGGGGTCCAGAAGATGGTAAACGCCAGGGCCGCAGGGGTGATGTTCACCCTAAATCCAATTAATGGAGATCCCTCCAAAGTGGTCATCGAAGGCAACTGGGGGCTGGGGGAAACCGTCGTAAGTGGCCTCTGTAATCCCGATAAGTTTATGGTAGACAAGGTGACTTTGGAGATTCAACGAGAGATCTCACTAAAAACAACCGAATGTGTATTTGATTCCCTCCGGAAAGAAGTGGTCCATAAGGATATCCCTCCCGAAAGACGTGAGATCCCATGCATAGAAGATCAGGAGGCCCTTGAATTGGCAAGATTCGCCAAGAAAGTTGAAGCCTACTACGGATGTCCTCAAGACATTGAGTGGGCGATCGATAGAGACAAACCATTTCCATTCAATATCTTTATGGTCCAAAGTCGTCCCGAAACGGTCTGGAGTCAGAAAAAAAGAGAGCCTCTTCTGGGGAAAAAGAGTGCCTATGAGCTCTTGCTCGAAAAAGCCCTAAAGCCTATAAAAATTGGTTTTTAACTCTATGTGCTTCCCTAAGACATCTAAATTTAGCATTAAAATTAGCCTCTCCAGGTCTTTATGCAAAGTAAACCCCTAACACAAAGTGATGAACCAATGTGAATCTACGAGTTCAAGGTAAATAGAAAAAGGAGCTTTTTATAGCTCCAAATTATTTTTAACCTATTTTGAGGTTCTGAGGTTCCCGGAATAAAAAAGGAGGTGATTTAATATGGGAAACGAGAAACCCCCTGTAAAAATTGGTCTCGGCCCTGCTGGGAGAGGTGGAGGGTTGATTCAATTTATCATACTCACTTTAATTGGCATTATCCTATTCGTCTATGGGATCTCTTCAGCCTCAATCGTTTTAATCATTCTTCCATCAACCCTGATCATGCTCATTGCCTTAGGCCATTTGGTCCTTTTAGGTGATAATTGGCCATGGGCTCCCCCTGCAGGGAATTGGACACCTGCCAAATCTCGTTTCATAGTAGGGTTGGGAATGACACTCCTCTGGGGTATCTTCACTTTTGCGATGCTACTCTTTATGAGGTTTGTCTATCCCAAATGGCCAATAGGACCACTCTATCTTTGGTTTGGAGTAATTGGATTCTGGGCCACTCTTCTTTATGGAATAAACTGGGGTGGATGGCCTTTTAAAGGAAGAATCCATCCCTGGGCAACAATGGCGATCAGTTTTATAATCGTAATGATCGTGTCGATTCTCATTTGGAATTTCCTGACCAACCTCGACGGAACACCCCTTGCGGATAGCCCATCCAACCACAAGGGTCCATTAAATGTAAACTGGCTGACAGGATATCTCGTCTGGTCCATCGCCTGGTTTTTTGTCTTTAGTCCTGTTTTTACAACTCAGGGATGGCCCTTTACCAAATGGGGACAACCCGCTGCAGCCATTGGCCAGACGATTCTTTCCCATATTTTAGGATATATTTTCTGGAAAGGGACTTTAGGCCTCGGTATTACTCCAACCTTCTCTTTCGCGGCTTTGGGTTCTTCTCTCATCTTCTGGCCTTTGGTCCATTCTTGGCATTTCCAATTCTGGGGGGTTACGAAATATACACACTTCAAAAGAGCTCTTTCCGCTTTTATCCTTCAGATCATTCTCATTATAATATGGGTGGCCCTTTTAACCTTAATTCTTGGGCCTAAAGCAAATGATATTGTAACGAAAAACCTTCCTGCTGATATAAATATCCTTATTATCTACCTCAATCTCTGTATCGTGGCTCCAGCCTTAATTGCTCACAATGCCTTTTGGCTTAGATGGCCCCTGACACTTCCCAATCCACCCGGAACACCTCCACCCGATCAAGCCGCGTAGGACTTTAGCCCTGGGAGGTCTCTCCCAGGGCTTTTGTAATCCTAATTTACTCTCTTACTGATTCAACCAAGACTTGCACATGATATTGGAATCTGTTTTAATTCCTCTCGGGAGAAAAGATAGATGGATCAAATAGAGAAACTCTTTAAATCTGGAAAACTCGAGATCTCGCTCTTAAAAAAATTGCTTGAGAAATACGTCCTCCTGGATTCACAGGTCATCGTTGGCCCTGAGATTGGTGAAGATGCGGCTGTGGTTGA
>JBBIMX010000073.1:0-12233 GCA_037444165.1 Deltaproteobacteria bacterium
TTGTTGTCAATTTATGAAAGATGGAGTAGTGAAATGGGGATAGGGGAAGACGATGCGAGCCCTGTACGTTTAAAGGGTACCTATATCCTTTTGGGAGGGGGCGAGCCGATTTGGCAGGCAAGCGCCCCAAATAGGGGCACAATATAAATGGAAACTTCCATCTCCTGAAAACCTCTTTTTCGAGAGGTTTTCACGGCCGGTCCGGCCGCCTCACCTTCTCGGCGGCGTGACAGGGAGTTGCTCGTTACTCCTCGCAACGTCACCCTCCTGCTCTTCCGCAGTCGGTCGGCCTATAAGCTAATCCCTAATCACTTTTCACTTATCACTAATAAATGGTCGGGGCGAGCCGATTTGAACGGCCGACCTCCTGCTCCCAAGGCAGGCGCGCTAACCAGACTGCGCTACGCCCCGAACAAAAAGCCAATTGGGGGTATCAAGACCTAATTTTTTTAACATATTTTTAAAAAGAATCCAATCCTTCTCATCCCTTTAAGGAAGGATTACTAAAATCCACTCCCGTTTCCCTTCTTCTGAAAGGAGAATCCGATCTCGGTCGATCTCTGTTCCACGCTTAGGAGCTCCTTAGAGGCAACCCGGCTACTCTAAGGAATACCTGTGGAAACCAAACTGCCGAGGTCAATCCCCTCTTGAACTTATTCTCCAACGGAGTGAAGGATTACAAATCGAAAAAAAGACTTGACAAAAAAATTTTTAGAGTTATACTTTGCGTAAGTTTAGTTTATTAAACTATTTTCTTTCTATAGTGACTTACAGATTATTAAACAAATTTCTTTTTATATTAACCTTTAGGGTCCAAGGAAGAGAGGTGAATCAGAGAAAAAAGGAGGAGGGGAGATGATTTTTAAAACGCCTACAAAATATTTTCTGGTCTCGGGTGCCTCGGATGGGTTTACCCCACTCAACGCATTCGATGGGGCTTTACTCCAGGCAGGGATTGGGAATACCAATATTGTCAAGATGTCCAGCATTGTCCCTCCCCGATGCAAATTGATCTCTCCTATCGCTCTTCCCCCAGGAGCGCTCGTTCCAGCCGCCTATGCCTCTATTACGAGCGATGTTCCTGGAGAAATCATTTCAGCTGGAGTGGCGATCGCCCTTCCCAAGGACAAGAATCGAAACGGTTTAATTATGGAATACTCAGCGAAGGGGAAAAAAGAGCAGATTGAGGAAAAAGTTCGACAAATGGCCCTCGAGGGGATGAAACTTCGAGGCTGGGAAGTCCAAGATCTAAACTCCATCGCCATTGAATATAAAGTCAAGAAGATTGGAGCGGCTTTGGCTGCAGTGGTCCTCTGGGGATAATTTTGAAACTCCCTTTTCTTGAACAAACCTACCTTTCCGCGAAGACTCCTTTTAAAAAAAGTAAGATTGTCATTTTAGGCTGTCCCTACGATGGATCAGCCTCCTTTCGGCCAGGGGCTCGTTTTGGGCCCCCTGCCATTCGCAGGGCTTCTTGGGGAATAGAAACCTATAGCCCTTATTTCCGAAAGGACCTCTCCCGTCTTTTGATTCACGATATGGGAGATCTCGAACTCCCCTTGGGAGAAAAAGAACTCTCCTTAGATCGGATTCGGAAAGCCATTCGAATCATCCTTAATGCCAAAAAGTTTCCTGTCATTTTAGGAGGAGACCATCTCGTTACCCTCCCGATTATCGAAGAGATACTGCAATTTTATCCAGAAACTTCTCTGATTCACCTCGATGCCCATACAGACCTCAGGGATGACTACTTAGGAGAAAGATTCTCTCATAGCACCGTGGTTAAAAGAATCCACTCTCTCCTGAAAAATGGAAGGATCTTCCAGATCGGGATCCGATCAGGGACAGAGGAGGAATTCGAAGAGGCTGAAAGGATAAGGTCCATCGTTTCTTTTGGAAAAGCGTCTTTTCGATCCATGATAGACTATCTTAAAAAGAGGCCCGTTTATCTCACCTTGGATCTGGATGTGTTTGACCCCAGTCTTCTTCCTGGAGTTGGAACTCCCGAACCAGGGGGACTTACCTTTCAGGAATTTATCTCCCTTCTTAAGAGGCTTCGACCCCTTCGGGTGATAGGCTTGGACCTCGTTGAACTTACTCCCGACTATGACCCTTCTCAAATTTCCTCGGTGAACGCCTCAGTCATCCTCAGGGAGATGATCTTAGCTTTCTGCAGTTAAATCCAGAGAGGAAGGAAAGAGATGAAAAAGGTCTGGAATGAAAAAATGGAACTTCTCTCTCGCGAGGAGATAGAAAAAATTCGTCTCCGAAGGTTAAGGAAACAATTAAAATATTGTTATACTCATAGTGAATTTTACAAAAGAAAATTTGACGAAGTAGGTCTTCGACCTGAAGAGATCAAAACATGGGAGGATTTCAGAAAGGTCCCACCACTGATGGATAAGGAGGAGGAAAGGGAGAGTCAAAGGGAATCCCTTGAGCGATTTGGTCATCCCTTTGGGATGCATCTCTGCTGTCCCCCTGAAAAGATTATTATCGCTAAAACAACAGGAGGAACGACCGGCCAT
This sequence comes from Deltaproteobacteria bacterium, assembly GCA_037444165.1. Classification (GTDB taxonomy): domain Bacteria; phylum Desulfobacterota; class BSN033; order BSN033; family UBA1163; genus CALIBK01. The sequence goes on from JBBIMX010000073.1 coordinate 2,529, forward strand.
CCAACCTTCAGTTATTCCTTTACTCCACATGATTTTGACCGCTGGAATGAGGGATCGGCGAGAGGATACTGGTTAGCGGGCCTTCGGCCTGGAGATCGAGTCCTCTTCTGCTTTCCTCTTAGTGGGGGATGGGCAGGAAGCATAGTAAAGACCCCTCTTCAATATATGGGAATCCTCTGCTTAGACCTTGGAGCAGAAACTCCGATTGAAAAAATCGTTGACTATACCAGAATGATTCGGCCTAATGCCTTAATGTCCACCCCTTCCTTTGCTGAAACGTTGATCGAGTCCTATCATAAAATTACCGGAAAGCCTGTCTCCGAGCTTGGAATTAAAAAACTTCTCCTCACCGGGGAGCCAGGGGTGGGGATTCCCTCCATTCGAAAAAGAATGGAAGAGGCTTTTGGTGGAAAATGGAGGGATTACCTAATGATCAACAGCGAGGGTTTTTCAGGTTCCTGTCAGGCTGAACCCTATCAAGGGTTACATGAGGTGGCCCTTGATTTAAGTATCTGGGCAGAAGATCTTATCGATATAGATACTCAAAAACCTATCGAAGTGAAAGAAGGAGTTATTGGTGAAGGCCTCATCACTTCTCTGGATCGAGAAGGTCTCCCCCTGATCAAATATCGTTTGGGGGATGTCATTCAGGTATTTACCCAACCCTGTATCTGTGGATATCCGGGACCGGGTTACCGGATCAAACATTTAGGAAGATTGAACGATCGGCTTTTTGTTGAAGGGGTAAGTATCTTCCCCATCGCCATTCGGGATGTCATCACCTCTTTTATTCCCAGAGTGACCGGGGCGATGCGAATCGTCCTTACGGAACCTCCTCCTGAGGTCAAACCGCCTCTCCAAATTAAGGTGGAGTGGGGATACGGGGTAGAAGTCCATCAATTGCCCGGACTGGCCAAGGAGATCGAGGATCGACTGTTTCAATCTTATCGGGTGCGATCAAAGGTGGAATTTGTCCCTCCTGAAGCCTTAGGGAGGGTCACCAAAAAAACACCCCTGTTTGAAGAAAAATATCAATAACCCTATCCCATTAACCTCTTCCCTTTTCTTTCATTAATCGAATCATCAACTCTTTATAAGTTTTCGGTGGAATCACCCTCTTCTCCCTTTCGACCATCCTCATCGCTCCTGTTGGACAATGATAGGCACAGATCCCGCATCCGATACAGAACTCCCGTTTCACTTCAGGATAATCTCCCCTCATTTTGATGGCTTTAATTTGACAACGGTCAGCACAGATCCCGCATCCGTTGCATTCCTCCTGTTCCACGCTGGCGATATAGTTCGTGGTGGTGAGGGCATGTTTGAGTTGAAACTGGGTAATTCCCTGGAGAAAACCACAACAACATCCACAACAATTACAGATAAACGTCGTCTGTTCCTGAACATTATCTCCAATATGAACCAGCCCTAAATCCTCTGCCTTTTTTAAGGTCTCAAGAAGTTCATCCACGGAAGCCCTTCTTGCAAATCCCTGCTCCACCAGAAAATCAGAGGCATTACCCAGACTCATACAGATCTCTTCAATGGGGGCGCTACAGTTCTTCCCCAAATGCCATGCCTCATGGCGACAATAACATTTTCCGAGGCTTCCTCTTCCAGCCTTTTTGATATGCTCAGCTGCCTCATCAAACCGTAAAACTTCACTCCTCACCTTGGGCAGAACGCTACTGTAGACATAGGCCTTCCCTCGGGTTGTGCCTGGAGAAAAAAACTCCTGGACAAATTCAGGGGTATTCTTATAGATGGCCATTAACTCAGCAAGTCTCTTCATGGGAAGGGTTTCACTGGTTCGCATAAAGGTAAATTCAAAAAATCCGGTGAGGCCTGGAGAGAGGACATATCGAACCTTTCCTTCCTTCGTGGAAGAAACGACCAATCCTTTCTTCATCATCCCCTTTAAAATCTCCTCTAATTGATCCGCCTCCAGTCCGGTGGCTTTCTCAATCTCCTCCAGACTCACCAATCCTATGGGGAATTTCGCTCCTACTTGAGCCTCCTGTTCGTCAAACAGGATGGATAGAATTTCATAAACAGAACTATGCTCCGGGAGTCCAACAGGATTCTGGTGAAGCCTCTTCTGGAGTTGCCTCAAGATCTCTTCTTTTTTAGCAAGATGGCCCATTTCTGTCCCCCTTCAAATAAAATTTGAAACATGAAACCCGACATTCGAATGCTTTAAAATTAATAGCCCTTCTCCCGATCGACCCGATTCATCAATGGATCTCCTCTCACCCATCGTTCATAATTTCTTACAAATTCGTCGCAAATCTCCTCAGGAAGATTAATTCCAGAAACATGAGGAGTAATGATGACGTTCTCAAGCCCCCAGAGCTCGCTTTCGGGCGAAAGAGGCTCCTCTTCAAAGACATCGAGAATCGCCTTTATCCTTTTTTTCTTCAATAAGTGGATCAAGGCCTTCTCGTCAATCGTCCTTCCACGGCCAATATTAAAGAGAAGGGCACCTTCCTTCATCAGATCTAATTCCTTCTCTCCTAAAAGGTGTTCCGTTTGAGGGGTCAAGGGAAGGGCACAAACAAGATAATCTACCACTGGGATAACCTGATCCAGACTCTCAGGTCCAAATACCTCATCTACCTCCGCCATAGGTTCCGGAACTCTCTTTACCCCCAGGATCTTCATTCCAAATTGTTTCCCTCTCTGGGCAATCACCCTTCCCACAGAACCCAACCCCAGAATACCCATGGTCTTTCCTCTCAGACGTCCAGGACGAATAGGTTCCCAGATTCTCTCTCTCTGATCTTTAAAATATTTATGAAGGTCTCTACAGAAATAGAGAAGATAGGCAAAGACATATTCGGCCATCATCTCCCCGTAGACGGTCGCTTTGGTGAAGAGGACATGATGAGGGAGAGCGGGATTCTTTACGAGATGTTCGTTCCCTGCTGCCATGGAGGCAAACCAGCGAAGATGTCGAGCCTTCTTTAAAAGCGTGTCTGGAATCTTCCAGGATAGAAGGATCTCTGCCTCGGTAATGAAGGGTTCTGCTTCTTCTGGTCGGGAGGCAGCCCGGATGTCCAGATCGGGTATTCTTCTTCTCAGGATCTCCTCATAAATCTTGGCATCGGTATGAAAAATGAGAAGTTTATGGGTCATTGTCCTTTTATTCGTTTTTCCCATTTTAAGATATATTCCTAAGAATGCAACTCTTCCCGATTTGACAAATCCTCCCTCCACACCATAGAATGGGGTTTCATGAGTTGGGGAAGGAAAGGAGAAAAAAGATGATTAAACCCTGGCCCCTCATTCGATCACGCTCCAAAGAATCCTTTCGTGTCTTTTCTATCCGAACCGATATCGCCCGGTCTCCGCGAACGGGAAAACCACACGACTTCTTTATTATCGAATCAAATGATTGGGTCAATATTATCCCTCTGACCGATGACGATCAGGTGATCATGGTAAGGCAGTACCGTCATGGATCAAGAAGGATCACTCTTGAAATACCGGGAGGGCTGGTGGATCCGGAGGATCCTCCTAAAAAGGCAGCGGCTCGAGAGTTGTTGGAAGAGACAGGATACCGGGCGAAGAAATGGCTTAAGATCGGGGTCGTCAATCCCAACCCTGCCCTTTTCAGTAATCGATGCTATACCTTTTTAGCCAAAGATCTTAAGAAGGTCTCAGATCCTTCTCCAGATCAAACAGAGGATATAGAAGTCGTCCTCATCCCCCTTTCTGAAATTCCGGGACTCATTCGAAAGGGAAAGATCGATCATGCCATTGTCATCACCGCATTTGCTCACTATTTTCTTCGATACCCGACAGGAAGGAAAATACTTTGACCCCCTTAAGTATTCTTCTTGTCCTGATTTCAGCCCTGATCCATTCCTCCTGGAACTTTTTTACGAAGAGAGGAAATTTCCCTGTGGAATTTTTTTTCTGGGTCTTTCTCTGGGGAGTCATCCTCTATCTCCCTTTCTTTATTGGCTTTGGTGTTCTTCCTTCTCTGATCTCTCATCTTTCGTGGAATCTTTTATGGTTTATCGTCCTTTCCGGTTTTTTCGAAACCCTCTATTTTATCTGTTTGATTGAGGCCTATCGGGGGGGTGGAGACCTCTCTTTAGTCTATCCCATCTCCCGCTCCGCCCCTCTCTTTACCCAACTCTGGGCCATCTCCTTTATCGGAGAGGCCCTTTCCTCAAAAGGCATATTCGGAATTCTTTTAGTCATGGTGGGTCTTTACATCATCCCTCAAAAAGGACTTCACTTAAAATCGATGCTTCCTTATGCTCACGGTTTCACTGCACGACCTTTCCTCCTCGCCTTTTTGGCAGCTGTGGCCAGTTCCATCTACTCGGTCATTGATAAGGTTGGGGTCGGGTTGATCCATCCCCTGTATTATCTCTGGTGGATCAATCTTTCCATGACCCTCCATACTGGAGTTTACCTTCTCCTTAGAAGAAAGGGTTCTCTCTGGAAGCCATGGAATGAATTCAAAAAAGAAGTCCTTTTCATTTCGATTCTCCAAAATGGAGCCTATTTCCTGGTCCTCATGGCCATGACCATGAGTAAGGTGAGCTATGTCGTCGCCTTTCGTCAGGCAGGGGTTCTCTTTGGGGCTCTCTTCGGAGTTGTGTTTTTAAAAGAGAAGAATTGGAGGGTTCGTCTGGCAGGCGTGATCCTGATGACATTAGGACTTATTCTGATTGGAGTGGCTCGGTGAATCATAGAACTCGATCCTGATCTCCGAAAAAATGAAAGACCTTCAGGAAACGTTCCCAACCCGAATAAAATGATCACCCTGAATGGAGGAAAAAGGATTGTCTATCGATGAGAAACTATGCTAACATAGATTTAGATTTAAACTTCATCAATTTGATCCTCCATGAATGGAGAAAAAGAGAGGTCCCTATGAAGGTCATCTTTCACCCGAGATTCTACGAGGTCTATACCTCTGATCCAGCTGCAGCCAAAGGAAGAATGGAGGCCATCGTCAAGGAACTAAAAGGGGGATTCGATTTTATAGAGCCCTCCGCCGCTTCAGAAGAGGATTTAGCCCGTGTTCATGGAAAGGGTCATATTCAGAACATCAAAAGAAACTCCCTCATTTATGAACTTGCCACCCTTGCTGCAGGAGGGGCCATTCTCGCAGGAGAATTGGCCTTTAAGGGGGAAGCGGCATTCGGTCTGATTCGTCCTCCAGGGCATCATGCGAGCCCCCACTCTTGCTGGGGTTTCTGCTATTTCAATAACATCGCGATAGCCATAAGAAAATTAATCAGCGAAGAGAAGATTAAGAAAGCCCTCATCCTCGATTTTGATCTTCACTATGGGGATGGAACCGCTACTATCTTCGAGACATCGAAAGAGGTCTCCTATCACCATCCGGAGGGAACAAACCGAGAGGCCTTCATGAAGAACCTGGAAGAGGAGCTTCGGAAAGAAAAGGGATACGAGATGATCGCCGTCTCTGCAGGATTTGACCGTCACGAAGAGGATTGGGGAGGACTTCTGAGGACCGAGGATTATTTTACTATTGGGAAGTTAGTCAAAGAGCTTTCCCTTGAACAATGTGGAGGAAGGAGGTTTGCTGTTCTCGAAGGAGGGTATAACCATTCCGTGCTCGGGAAAAATGTGAAGCGTTTCATTCAAGGATTTCTCGATTGACAAAGACGGCTTAAATCCGAACCGAAATGAAAAGGTTTCAGGTCGAAGTTTCAAGAGGAAGATTCCGTATTTATGGCTATATCCAGGAGTTGGGAGACGATCTTCTGGTCTCCATCTGGGGCGGGACAAGGCCCCACATCGGTGCAATTGGAGCGGCTACCCCAAGGCCTAGTCTCAAGGATCCCAGGAAATGGAGCGCCACTTCTTCGAATCTTACCTTTCTCGGACACAAGGAAGACCTTTTAGCAAAAAAGATTTCAGAGCAATTGGCGACTCTGTTAAGAAAAAATGTCGTGGTCGTGATGGGCATTCATTGGGATCACATGACCTCTAAAGAGATCAAAATGGTGGAGTCCCTTTCAAAAAAGATCCCAAAAGAGATTTTAAAGAAACTTCATTCCTATCCATCTTCAAGGAGGAAAAAATGAAGTCCATTGGCTCAGGTTCAGAGAGGTATTGGAATCCTATCGCAGAAACCCTCCCTCTTGAAAAATTGCGGACCCTTCAACTCAAAAAATTTAAAAAGATTCTCGAGTGGGCCTATGAACGATCTAAGTTTCATCGAAGGCTTTATCAGGAAGCAGGCCTTGAGCCGGGAGATATAAAGACCTATGAAGATATCTCGAAGGTTCCCAAGGTGGAAAAGGCCATGATGAGGGATATCCAGAGGAAGGACCCTTTTCCGTATGGAGAAGCCCTCTGTGTTCCTCTGGAAGAAGTGACGGAATTCAGACAAACCAGTGGCACGACCGGAACACCTGTCTATCAACCCGACACCTGGCAGGATTGGGAGTGGTGGTCAGAGGCGTGGGCCTATATTCTCTATGCTCAGGGATACCGCAAAACGGATCGGGTCTTTCTTCCCTTTGGATACAATATTTTTGTTGCCTTCTGGGCCGGTCACTATGCTGCTGAGAAGATTGGTTGCGAAGTGGTCCCGGGAGGAGTCCTTGATACAGAGGCCCGTATTTTAAAGATTCAAGAGCTCAGGGCCACTGCAATGATGGCGACCCCTACCTATGTGCTGGGGATGGCCGATACGGCCAAGAAGAAGTTGGGGATCGATCCGGCAAAAGACCTCACGATTCGAAAGATTACCTGTGCCGGAGAGCCTGGGGCAAGCATTCCTTCGACGAAGAAGAGGATGGAGGAGGCATGGGGGGCAAAGGTTTATGACCACGTAGGAGCCACGGAAATCGGTGCATGGGGGTTTGAGTGTACGGCTCAACCCGGGGGTCTCCATATCAATGAAGCCCTTTTCCTCGTCCAACTTGAAGACATTGAGACAGGGGAGATCATTGAAGGGCCAGGACGAAAGGGAAAAGTGGTGATCACTGCCCTGGACCGAATGGCTCAACCCTGCATTAGATTCGACTCCAAAGACGTGACGGAATGGGCTTCGGATCCCTGTCCCTGTGGAAGGACGTTTCGTCTCATAAAAGGGGGAGTAGTCGGAAGGGCAGACGATATCACCAAGATTAAAGGGGTGCTGGTCGCTCCTTCCGCTATTGAAGAAGTCGTCCGCTCCATCCCGGGTCTGGGTGATGAGTTTGAGGTCGTCGTGACCAAAAAAGGGGACCTGGATGACATTACCCTGAAGATTGAACTTCTCCCCGAGGCAGAAGGGAATCGTGACTCCATCCTTGCCCAACTTAAGGATCAGCTAAGGCTGAAGACGAATCTCGGCTACAATATTGAAGTCCATCCCTACCGTTCTCTTCCCCGATATGAGGTGAAGGCAAAACGGTTCAAGGATTTGAGGAAGCAAGGCTCCTAATCAAATCCGAAGCAAGGACATTCGAATTTCATCTAAGAATTTTATTCTATAAGGGGTGCGAGATGACTCGAAGAGAGATAAAAAAGTTGGATACTCGAATCAGGGCCATCAAAAGAGCAGCGCAGGAGTTGAAACAACTTTCCGGAGGAATTCAGGCCATCGATCGAAACGCAGAGCGAATCCTCGCCTCCGTGAAGATGCTGGAAATCAACGTCTCCGATCTTCTGGACCTTGGATGAGTGGAGAGTTGAAATAGTCCCCATCTTCCATTACCCCAATTCATAACTTCATCCATTTTGGAACCACTACAATTCCTGTGGGAGTGACGGTAAAACGTTTGGCGTCTTCCGAAAGATCATAGCCAATCTTCATCTCGGGAGGAATGCGGACTTCTTTATCAATAATAGTCCTTCTAATCTTTGCATGCCTCCCAATATCTACCCCTTCAAAAAGGATCGAATCTTCGACCTCCGCATAGCTATGAACCATCACTCTTGGAGAGAGGACGGATCGTCTAACATTGCCTCCACTGATGATACAACCATTTGAGATAATGGAATTAATAGCCATTCCTGTTCTCCCCTCCTCCTCCAGGACGGTTTTAGCAGGAGGATAGGGAAGCTGGTAAGTGAGAATGGGCCAATCCGGATCGTAAAGGTTAAGTTGAGGGGTGACAGAGATGAGATCCATATTGGCTTCATAAAACGCATCGATCGTTCCTACATCCTTCCAATATCCCTTCCCTCCAGGATCTCCATATCTAAAATCAAAGGCAAAGACCCGATCTTTCCCGATCATGGAGGGGATGATGTCCTTACCGAAGTCGTGACTCGAATTGGATCGGGCATCCTCTATGAGTCGTTTTACCAGAATTTCGGTATTGAAGAGATAAATCCCCATTGAGGCCAAGATGCCTTCCGGATCTCCAGGAATGGTCCTGGGCTCTTCGGGCTTCTCCTGAAACCCAATGATTTGCCTCTCTTCATTCACTTCGATGACGCCAAACTCTCTGGATAAACGTCGGTCCATTCGAATCGTTGAAATGGTTAAATCGGCTTCTCTCTCCAGATGAAAGGCAATCATCTTTCGGTAATCCATTTTATAGACATGATCCCCGGATAGAATGAGAACCAGTTCTGGCCTCTCTGTTTGAAGGGTATAAATATTTTGAAAGATGGCATCGGCCGTCCCTTGATACCAGTGCTCATCGATTCTTTGCTGGGCTGAAATGACACCGATAAATTCTCCTAAGGGGGCTGAAAGGAAGGTCCAACCCAATTGGATGTGCCGATGAAGGGAGCTCGATTTGTATTGAGTAAGCACATAGATCCGCCGAATCTCTGAATGGAGGCAGTTGGAGAGGGTAAAATCAATGATTCGATAGATGGCTCCAAAGGGAACAGCGGGTTTTGCCCGGTCTCGCGTGAGGGGGTAGAGTCTCTCTCCCCGTCCTCCGGCCAAGACCATGGCTAAAATCCTTTTCATTGTGCCTTCCTTTTTTCAAGGAGCTCTCGAATCTTTCTCTTCAGTTCTTCGAGGTCGGCTGATTTGGTGATATAGGCGTCGGCGGCCCAGCTCATAAAATCCTGCTGGTAGCCAGGGTAGGAGGTATTGAGGATGATGGGAATCTTTCGATCCTTTCCAAGAATTCGACCAAGGGCCTCCATCCCATCCATCACAGGCATGACAATATCGAGAATGATCAGGTCAGGTTTCACCTCCAACTTTTCAATGGCTTCCTTTCCATTTCGAGCTGTCACCACCTCATAGCCCTCTGCCTCCAGCTCCTCCTGATATAGAAGCCTCAATCCTTCCTCGTCCTCGACGACCAAGATCTTTTTTTTCATCTTCTTAATCCTGTTGAAAAATCCAACCCTTTCTTTATTTCTTCTCGACCTTTTTCCTCTGCTCTATAGCTAACTTACATTCGGCGCAGATGAACCGAGGGATGGGAAAAGGATAGAAGTAAACCTCTTTCCCCAACCCCCAATCCACGATATCTTTTACGGCCATCTCTTCTTTAAAGGCATGACCCAAACAGAGGCCCATTCCGCAAACAATGCAGATCGCCACGGCCTCCTTATCGACCCCTTGTTTTGCACAGACATAACATCTCATTTTCTTTTCCCCCGGGAAGAGAGTTTACCTTTTATATTTCATTTTTATCACGGAAACCCTCAAAAATCAAAACTTTTTGAGTCATTCCTCCCTGAAGGGCGGAAATAAATGAGACCTCTGAAAAAGTATTTAAAACGTATTTTTATAGACTGGGGAGGTGGGGT